>JAVBSD010000209.1:0-5677 GCA_031547325.1 Victivallaceae bacterium
AGGAGTACTTCGACGCCCACCCCGAATACTACCAGCGGAATGCCGACGGCACGCCCATCGCCAACCGGTTGAGGCAGTTGTGCGAAACCAACCCCGAGGTGCAGCGCCTGGTCGCCGCCAAGGCGCTGGAAATCCTGCGCAACGATCCCTCGGCCGGAGTCATCGACATCTCCAAGATGGACGACGGCGGCACCTGCCGCTGTGAGACCTGCGCCGAGCTCAACACCCGCGAGGGCTCGGACGCGGCGAGCATGCTCGAATTGGTCAATCATGTCGCCCGCGAGGTCGAAAAGGAATTCCCGGAGGTGGTGGTTTCGACCTTCGCCTACATGGAAACCCTGCGGCCGCCCAAGAGCGTCAAGCCGTACCGCAACGTGGTCATCCGCTTCTGCAACACCCAGGCCTGGTCGGACCCCTTCGATCCGGTGCGCCGCAAAAAACCGATGACCGAGCTGGTCGAAGCCTGGCTCGACATCGTCGACACCCCGCTGTCGATCTGGGATTACAGCATCAACTTCCGGCATTTTCCCGCTCCGTATCCCAACTTCGAGGCGGTCGCCGACAACATCCGCTACTGGGTCGAGGTCGGGGCCTCCTGCGTGATGACCCAGGGCGCCTACCGGTCGCCGGGCGCCGACCGCGACATCATGCGGTCGTGGATCTTCGGCAACCTGATGTGGAACCCCGAACTGGAGCTGGAGGCGCTCAAGGAGGATTTCATCCGCGGCTATTACAAGGAGGCCGCCCCGGCGATGTTCGAGTACGACGCGCTGCTCAATGAAACCCTGGCCGAACGCAAGGCGCTCTACGACGGCAACGCCGACGCCACCGCGTTTTACGACGACCCCTGGCTGGAGCGGGCCTTCGCCATCTTCGAGCGGGCCTTCGCCGTCGCCGAGGGCAACCCCTTGCTGACCAAGCGCCTCGAACGCGACTGCCTGTCGGTGCTCTACGTGGCGCTGGCGCGCCGCCGCGGCCGGCCGGCGACCCCGGAATTCCTGGCCATGGTCGACGAGTTCGAACGCATCGCCCGCGAAATCAAGCTCACCCAGATCGGCGAAGCCCCGAAGCCCGATCTCGACTGGCACCTCCGGGCCTGGCGCGAAGGCGACAAAACCTCGCTGATCACGGTCGAACCCGCCGGCGGCGTCTTCGACGGTCCGGTCCGGGTCACCATCACCGGCACCGAACCCGGCCTGTGGTACAAGATGTCCGTCGACGGCTCGACCCCGCACCTCGACGACATCGCGCTGCCGCTGCTCTCCGGCGACGTCGTCGCCATCGACAAGGACACCACCCTCAAGGTCGCCGCCTTCATCGCCGGCTCCGGCGACGGCGGACCCGTCGGCGTTTACCAATTCAAAATCAACAACCCGTAACCCGGGAGGAAATCGTGAAAAAATTCACACTCATAGAACTGCTCGTCGTCATCGCGATCATCGCCATCCTGGCCAGCATGCTGCTGCCGGCTCTGAGCCGGGCGCGGGCGGCGGCGCTCCGGATCAACTGCGTCGGCAACCAGAAGCAGATCGGCCTGATCCTGCGGATGTACGCCGACGACTCGGCCGGGCGGATTCCGGTCAATTATTATGCGGCGTGCGCCGGTTACTCCGGCGATCACGGCTGGCTGGTACATCTGTGGCATCTCGATTATCTCAAGGAAACCAAAGTGATGCATTGTCCCACCGCCGACACCGCCGCCGACGTGCGTTACCGCACCTACGGGATCAACATGCTGCTGGCGGGAGCCGACTATCTGTGGAACGTCGACGCCGTGGCGAGTCCGTCGGCTTTCGCTCTGGCCGGGGACACGGCGCTGCCGGGTTCGTTTGCCGCCGAGAGCGCCGACATGTGCGCCAAAGCGCCGGCCGCGGCCTACGCCGGACTGTTCGCCCTGCGCCACAACGGCATCGGGAACGCGCTCTTCGGCGACATGCACGTCGACGGCCTCAAGCCGGGCGACATCACCTCCGGCGACTATGCCCTGGAGAGCGCCCTCAAGCCCGATTTGTCGATCGTCGGCGTCAAGTGAGGTCGCGGATGATCCGGCCGAAAAGCCATTTGCCGAGTTCGATGCGCTGACCCGGCGACAGCGCCGGGCGCATTTGCAGAGCGGTCCGCCAGAAAAGTTCCCGCCCCTCCTCTGCCCCGGGGGCGGCGGGACGGCGGAAGAACCACGGATCGCGGAGCCAGCCGCGGCCGGCCATGGCGCCTGCCGCGCCCGAATCGGCGACGGCGGCTTCCGCCTCGGCGAGGCCGGCCAGGTCGCCGTTGATCCACACCGGGACGGGACGGGCCAGTTCGACGGCGCGCCGCCAGCGCGACAGGCGTTCCGCCGGCTCCACCATGCGGTATTGTTCGGCGACGGTCCGGTAATGGAAGACGATCCAGTCGGGCCGGGCGGCGGCGATCAGCTCCGGCAGAAGGGCGATTTCGCCGGGGTCGGACCAGCCGGAACGGATTTTCAAACTGAGGTCGGCTTCGGGCAGGCGCTCGCGGACGGCGGAAGCGATGGCGGCGATGGTTTCGGGACGCTTCCAGGCTCCGCCGCCGGCGCCGCCGGAACACACCTGGCGCGACGGGCAGCCGAAGTTGAGGTTGACGCCGGCCGCGCCCAGTTCGAGCGCCCGTTCGGCGGCCGCCGCGACGGTGGCGGGGTCGGTCCCCATGATCTGGACCCACACCGGGACGCCGGCGGCGGCGAAGGGTTCGAGGAATTCGCCCAGCCGTTTCGGGCGCGGCACGCCGCCCTGGCTGACCCGCAGAAAGGGCGTCATCCAGCCGTCGACCAACCGCAGCTCCGTCGCGGCGCGGATCAGGGCCGGGGTCATCACGCCCTCGAGCGGCGCCGGCAGGAAGCGCGGCACCTCAATCATAGACGCGCTGCCCGAAGATGGCGCCGCCGACGCGCACCATGGTCGCGCCCTCGGCGATCGCCCAGGCGAAGTCGCCGGACATGCCCATCGACAGTTCGGGCAATGCGACGCCGTGGCGGCGGGCCAGTTCGTCGCGGCTCTCCCGCAGCCGGGCGAAGCAGGCGCGGCCGGCGGCCTCGCCGGCCTCTTCGGCCGCCATGCCCATCAACCCGGCCCAGTGGAGGTTGGCCGCCCGCGCGGCGGCGGCGGCCAGCTCCGGCAATTCGTCCCAGGAGACGCCGGTTTTGTCCGGTTCGCCGGCCAGGTTGACTTCGAGCAGGATATTGGGACGGCGGCCGAGTTCGCCGGCCAGGCGGTCGAGGCGTTCCAGCAGCTTCGGCGAATCGACCGAATGAATCCAGGCGGCGCGGCGCAACACCATGGCCGCCTTGTTGCGCTGGAGATGGCCGATGAAATGCCATTCGAGGTCGTCCGGCAGCGCCGCGGCCTTCTGCTCCAGCTCCTGGGCCTTGCTTTCGCCGAAGAGCCGCTGCCCGGCGTTCCGGGCGGCCGACACCGCTTCGGCGGGGAAAAACTTCGAAACCGCGATCAACCGGACTTCGCCGGAATCGCGTCCGGCCGCGGCCGCGGCGCGGGCGATTTCGGACCGGACCGCCGCCAGGTTGGCTGCGATGTGAGCGGTCATTTGGACTGGGAAACCCTGATCTTCTGCTCCGGCGGAGCCACCGAGATCTTCGAGTTGGGCGGCAGGCTCTCGGTCAGCCAGACGTTGCCGCCGATCACCGAATCGTGGCCGATTTCGATGTCGCCCAGTACGGTGGCTCCGGCGTAGATGGTCACCCGTTCGCCGATGGTCGGGTGGCGTTTCAGCCCCTTGACCAGCATGCCGCAGGCGTCCTTGGGGAAGTTGAAGGCGCCCAGGGTCACTCCCTGGTAAAGCCTGGCTCCATCGCCGAGGATCACCGTTTCGCCGATCACCACGCCGGTGCCGTGGTCGATGAAAATCCCGCGCCCCAGCCGCGCGCCGGGGTGAATGTCGATGCCGGTCAGGCTGTGGGCGTATTCGGTCATCAGCCGCGGCAGCAGCGGCACCTTGTGATGGTAGAGGACATGGGCCAGCCGCTGGATGGTGATCGCCTTGATGCCGGGGTAGGAAAGGATGATCTCGATGTCGCTCGAAGCCGCCGGGTCGCCGGCGTAGGCCGCTTCGACGTCGAGCTTCATGGTTTCGCGGATGGCGGGCAGCTCGCGGAACAGCGCCAGCACCGCCTGTTCGCATTCGCGTCCGCCGCAGCAGCGCTCGTCGTTTTCGCCGTTTCCGCCGCAGGGGGCGGCGCCGTTGCGGTGCATGGCGCCGCGGCCGCGGCAGCGCATCGAGCGCCGGACCTGCGCCGACAAGTCGATGTAGAGCTCGCCGACCAGCGCGCCGGTGAAGTAATCGCCCAGGCTGGCGAAATGTTCGCGGTCGCCGTCGAAGCCGGGAAAGATCACTTCGAGCAATTTGTCGGTGATCGCGTACACTTCTTCGCGGCGCGGCATCTGGTTGGCGTCGGAGGCGTTGACGCCGATGCCGTCGGCGTAGGTGGCCATCAGCGCTTCGGTCAGCGCGTCGAGTTCTTTTTTGACCGTTTCACCGATCCGGCAGCGTCCTTCACCATCCATGGGTCCGTTCAACTTCCCGCAGCGCTGGGAATGCGCCGCACTGGTTCAGAAATCATCCTTGTCGTCGTCGAGTTCGAGGTCGTCGAACTCCTCGTCGAATTCGTCGTCATAGAATCCGTCTTCGTCGAATTCGCTGAACTCGTCTTCTTCTTCCTCGTCGAACTCGAGTCCCATATCCTCGTCGAATTCCGGATCTTCATTGTCGTCGTAGAGGGAACGGACCGCCAGGACCGCGCCGCACTCCGGGCAGCACCCGTCTTCCGCTTCGATGGCGCTCTCGCTGATTTCGATTGCGCAATACGGACAAATCGTCGCCATAATCGTTCTCCTTGTCTCAACCTCTCCGGAATCGCTCACGGGGGCTTTTTCCGGTACTATAACCGGATATTCGCATTTGTCAAACCGTTATATGAAAATTTCAGCGGACCAGCCGGCTGACCGCCTTGAAGGCCGGATTTTTCGCGTCGCCGAGCAGGGCGAACAGCGCCGATTCGACGCCGGTCACCATCGCGCCGGCGTCGCGCGCCAGCGCCAGCGCCAGCGCGACATTTTCCGGGTGGCGCGACGTCACCGCGTCGGCGAGCAGCACGACCTTCAAGCCGGCGGCCCGGGCGTCGAGCAGGGTCTGCTGGACGCAGACGTGCGCCTCGCAGCCGGCCAGGAGCAGCGTGGTTGCGCCCGAAGCGCGGACGGCGTCGCGGAACCGCTCTTCGCCGAAGCACGAAAAACTGGTTTTGGCGACGACCCGGGTATTTGCCGGGAAGCGCGCCGCGAGTTCGGGGAGCGTCGCGCCCAGGCCCTGCGGATACTGTTCGGTCGCCAGCACTCTCAGTCCGAGCTCGCGGGCGCCGTCGAGGGCCAGCGCCTGGCGCGCCACGGCGGCGGCGGAACGGTCCATCGCCGGAACCAGGCGCTCCTGCATGTCGATCAGGACCAGCAGCGAATCTTCGACGGAGAGGGGAGCAAAAATCTGTGTCATCGGTTCACCAGTTGCAGGAGTTTTTCGACGGTGAAATCACCGTCCTTGGTCATGACTTCGATGCCGCGCCGGGTGAGTTTTTCCACCTCGGCCGGCGAGGGCGCGAGTCCGGTGACCGCGGCGATCCGAAGCGGCCGCCGGCCGCCGGAGCGCTCCAGTT
>JAVBSD010000488.1:0-3266 GCA_031547325.1 Victivallaceae bacterium
GGTTCATGGCGGTCTACGTCTGCGGTATGGTCATGGGCAACAGCAAGTTCATCTATCACAACGGGGTCGGACGTTTCCACGACGGCCTCGGCTGGCTGATGCAAGTGATGCTCTTCGGCGCGCTGGGCTTGCTGTGCGCCCCGTCGGTGCTGCTCTCTCCCAAGGTATTGATCGCCGGGCTGGCGATTTCGGCCTTCATGATGTTCGCGGCGCGTCCGCTGGCCTGTTTCCTGTGTATGATCGGCAGCAAGTTCACCTTCAAGGAACGGATCTTCACCTCGTGGGTCGGGTTGCGCGGCGGCGCGCCGATCGTGCTGGCGACCTTTCCATTGATGTATGGAATCGAGGAAAGCAACTACATGTTCCACATCGTGTTTTTCATCGTCCTGACCTCGGTGCTGATCCAGGGCAAGACGATTATGCCGGTGGCGCGGCTGCTCAACCTCGACAAGCCGCTCGACACCCGGCCGCGGACGCCGCTGGAGTTTGAAAACACCGGCACCCTGGACGGCGACGCGCGCGAGTTCGAAGTGCTGCCGGAGGCGCCGTTCATCGGCAAGAAGCTTTCCGAACTGGGGTTGCCGCAGGGCGCGCTGGTGCTGTTGATCCGCCGCGGAAACGGTTTCGTGGTGCCGCACGGCAGCACCGAGATCGGCGTCGGCGACAGTCTGATGATTCTGGCTTCGGATGAAATCCTGGCCAAGACGGCTGAGGTTCTGGGGACGACCCTGGAAGCGGAATAAGAGATTTTTGAAGTCGAAAGGACAGATTATGTGGAAGAAAACGTTGTCGGTTCTGGTGTTGGCGTGTTTGGGCATGGCGGCGTCGGCGGCTCCGGACCCGCGTCCCGGCAAGCTTCTGGATTCGATCGAGGAAAAATATGAGGTCGATCCGGACGACGATTACTGCCTGGTGTGGAAATTCGAGGATGACGGCCGTAGCCAGATGTGCTTCGTCGTTTCCGAAACCTACACCGTCGCCGCGACCGGCGGCGGGGAGCTCGAGGTCCGGGAAATCTGGTCGCCGGTTTGCACGCGGGAGCTGGCCGCGGACGAAATGCGGATGCTGCTTGAAGAGAGTTATCAGAGAACTCTGGGGTTCTACGCCTTGCTGCCCGACGGCATGGTGATTTTCAGCGCGCGGGTCCCGGCCGATTGCGACGCCAAGACGCTGATGGCCGCGATCGAACACGTGATGGTCGCCGCCGACGAAATGGAACTGCTGCTGACCGACGAAGACAAGTTCTGAGTTTTTCAGAGCGTCGACGCGTCTCTAACCCGCAGTGGAGGGCTCCATGCCGAAATTCGACGCCGATGACCCGGAACTGGAAAAATTGATGGCGGACCTGTCCGGCGGGGTGGAAGAGCTCTCCGGCCTGGCGGCCGGAGCGTCCGGCGCGGAGGAGGCGGCCGACGGCTTCATCGAACGAATGCTCCGGAGCGTCGAAACGCTGGTCGGGGCCGGCATGCGCCGCCTCGCGCCGGAGGAATGGGCGGAGATGGAGCGGATGGAGCAAAAAGCCCGCGAATTCGAACGCCGCGAACAGGAGATGGCGCAATATTACCGGGACCATCCCGAAGAACGCGCGAAGGTTTGGGCGGCCCGCGCCAAAGCGCCCGCCATTTTCATGGACCACGCTTCGCGCGGGCGTGGCGGCCTGAGCAAATTATCCGGCTGCCCGGACCTCCCGGACGGCGTCGCCGTCCCGCTGAATCCGGAGGGGCGGGAAATGGAGTTTCTGGCGCAGATCGCCTGCGCCGAGCTGCCCCGGCCCCATCCGTTGCCGGACCGGGGAATGTTGTATTTTTTCTGCGATACCGACACCCTGTCCGCATGGCCGGTCGCCGACCCGGCAGCCTATTGCCGGGTCCTCTACACCGAGGAAGAGCCGGCGCGGCGGAGCGGGGACGGCCCGGATGTGGCGTTCAAGCCGGGCTGGAGTTACGCTTCCGGTCCGTACCAGCCGGGAATCGACGAAGGCGAATGGCATCTGACGCCGCACTGGCTCCTCGGTTTCCCGGGATGGGACGAGGAGGAAATCATTGCGGACGACCGGTCCGGCGGCGACTGGCGGCTGCTGTTGCGGCTCGCCAGCGACGATGAATTCGGCTGGCTGTGGAGCGATTGCGGCATCTGCGTGTGGTATATTCGCGACGGCGATCTGGCCCGGGGTGATTTTTCCGGAGTCCGGATGCGGTGGGTCAGCAGCTGACGGAGCCGCCGAGCAGGAATCGGTGAAAGCGTTTCCGGGCGTCGGCGACGGCGCGGCGCAGCTCCGGGGTCTGGCGGACGCCCGGCTCCCACCACCAGTTTTTGATTTCCAGTCCGGCGTCGCCGCGGTGGTTGGCCGGCTCGAAACGGGCCACCAGTCGATCCTGGTAGAGGACCGGCAGCACGTAGTAGCCGTAACGGCGTTTGGCTTCCGGCACGTAGACCTCCCAGGTGTATTCGAAGTCGAAGAGCGACGCGACCAGCTTGCGGTCGAAGAGCATGTTGTCCAGCGGCGCCAGGAAACGCATCGCCGGTTCCGGCGTTTCCGCCGTCTCCAGCAATCCGGCGGCCGCCGCCGGCATGTAGAGGCGCTCTTTGACGCCCTCCACCGCGACGCGGCGCAATGATCCCCGGTCGGCCAGTTTTTCCAGGAGCGGCGTCCGCCGCCCCGTGGTGTCGAGCAGGTTGACCAGCCAGGTGCCGCCGTTGCGGTTGGCGGCCAGGCCGACCGCCCCGACCCGCCGGGCCGCGTACCACAGCAGGAATTCCTCTTCGCCGCCGAATGGATCGGGCGCGGCCAGCAGCTCCGGCGGCAGCAGTTTTTCGATGAGGTCGTAGAGCTTCTGGGTATTGCGGCGGGAGTGGATGCCGACCCGGCCCTGGGCGGCGAGGTAATCCAGCACCACGCCGGTCACCCGGCGCGGGCCCCAGCCCGAATAGCCGGGGTCATGGCCGAAGTCGAGTTTGCCGGGCAGGGCGGGGCCGTCGGCGGCCAGGCGCTCGAGCACCGCTTCGCGGTGGCGGAGCGCCGCCTCGGAATTGCGGTAATGGCGCATCATTTCGAGGTAGGCCGTGCGGAGCCGGGCGCGGTGGGGCCATTCGGCGGCCAGGTGGATCGACATCTGTTTGTCCCAATGGTCGACCAGCAGCCGGTCGCGGTACAGCAGTTCCCCGATCATGCCGCGGCGGTAGCCGTCGATCCGCGACTGGAGCACCAGGTCGGGATTGCGGCCGACCACGTCCAAAGGATCGTACTGGATGGCGCCGAGGCGCTC
>JAVBSD010000474.1:0-5118 GCA_031547325.1 Victivallaceae bacterium
CAAAAAACCGGTCAAAAGCTCCCGCAATTCGGTCAACTCCCCGGCGGAGAGCAAAGTCGGCGTGCCGCCCCCCAGGTACAGCGTTTTCAGGGGATGGTCGAAAGCGGTCCCCTCCAGCTCCTCCCGCAGCCGCCCCAGCCAGGCGGCAATGCGCTCCGGCCCGGCGCCCGGTTCGGAGTAAAAGGCGCAATAACCGCATTTTTTGCGGCAGAACGGCACATGAATATAAACGTGGCGGAAGTCACGGACCCTGTCGCGCCACGCTTTTTTTTTCACGTCGCCACCTCGCGTGATTTGCCCAGCGAACGCACCCGGTCGCGCAAATCGGCGGCGCGCTCGAACTCCAACGCCTCGGCGGCCTCCAGCATTTCGCGCTCCAGTTCGTCGATGAGCTCCTGGTATTCCTCGGCGGAAAGGTTGCGCACCATCACCGAGCCGGCGTCGTAAGCGCCGTCGCCGAAGACCTGGTGCGCGGCGTCGGCGGCGGATTTGTCCTTTTTCTTCCTGCCGCCGGTGACCGCCTCGATGGCGTCGCCGATGGTGACCCGCTGACTCTTGACGATGGTCCGGGGGACGACGCCGTGCGCCTGGTTGTAGGCCATCTGCTTCAGGCGGTGCTCTTTGCTGACGTCGATCAGACGCTGCATCGACGGCGTCACCGTGTCGCCGTAAAGAATCACCCGTCCGGCGGCGTTGCGCGCCGCCCGCCCGGCAACCTGGATCAGCGACCGGTCCGAGCGCAAAAATCCCTCCTTGTCGGCGTCGAGAATCGCCACCAGCGCCACCTCGGGCAAGTCGATGCCCTCGCGCAGCAGGTTGATCCCGATCAGGCAGTCGAAATCGCCGGCGCGCAGCTTGCCCAGGACGCGCACCCGTTCCAGCGCGTCGAGATCGCTGTGCAGATAAGCGGCGCGGACGCCGAGCTCGGTCAGGTAATCGGCGAGGCGTTCGGAGCTTTTCTTGGTCAGGGTGGTCACCAGGATTCGCTGGCCCTTGCCCACCGCCAGCCGGATCTCCGCCAGCACGTCGTCGACCTGTCCTTCGAGCGGGCGCAGCTCGACCACCGGATCGAGCAAGCCGGTCGGCCGGATCACCTGGTCGACGATGTGGCCGTGGCACTGTTCCGTTTCATAAGGTCCCGGCGTGGCCGAAACATAGACGGCGTCGGTGACCACCGATTCGAATTCCTCGAAACGCAGCGGCCGGTTCTCCAACGCCGTCGGCAGCCGGAACCCGTGGTCGATCAGGGTCTGCTTGCGGCTGCGGTCGGCCTTGAACATCCCCTGCAGCTGGGGCAGCGTGGCGTGCGATTCGTCGATGACGGTCAGAAAATTCTCGCGGAAATAATCGAGCAGACAATAGGGACGGCTGCCCGGCAGGCGGCTCGACAGGTAATAGGAGTAATTTTCGATGCCGCTGCAATAGCCGAGCTCCTTCATCATCTCCAGGTCGTAGGTGACCCGCTGATAGAGCCGCTGCGCCTCGACCAGCTGCCCGTGGCGCTCGAACCACGCCACCCGCTCGCGCATCTCTTCGAGAATCCGGTCCCGCGCCCCCTCGATCCGGCTCCGCGGCATCACGAAGTGCTTGCAGGGGAAGATCATCACCTCCCGGATCCGGCTTTTGAACGCCCCCGACACCGCGCTGTGGCGGGCGATCGATTCGAGTTCGTTGCCCCAGAAGCTGATCCGCAGGAAATCGTCGCGCTGCGGTTCAAAAATATCGACGGCGTCGCCGCGCACCCGGAACTGCCCGGCTTCGGGGGCCGTATCGTTGCGTTCGTACTGGATGTCGACCAGCCGGCGCAGAAATTCGTTGCGCTCGAAACGGTCGCCCGGCTTGGCGAAAAGACACAACTCCGAGTAGTCCTCGGGCGACCCCAAACCGTAAATGCACGAAACGCTGGCGACGACGATCACGTCGCGGCGCTCGATCAGGCTGGCGGTGGAGGAAAGGCGCAGCTTTTCCAGGTTGTCGTTGATGCTGGCGTCCTTGGCAATGTAGGTGTCGGTGGCCGGAATGTAGGACTCCGGCAGATAGTAGTCGTAATAGCTGATGAAATATTCGACCGCGTTCTCCGGAAAAAAACTCTTGAATTCGCTGAACAGCTGCGCCGCCAGGGTCTTGTTGTGGCTCAGCACCAGCACCGGCCGGTCGAGGCCGGCGATGACGTTGGCCAGCGTGAAGGTCTTGCCGGAACCGGTGACGCCGCGCAGCACCTGCCGTTCGCCGGCGGCCAGTCCCCGGGTCAGCGCCGCGATCGCCTCCGGCTGGTCGCCGGCCGGCTGAAATTCGGTATGCAGTTTAAACAGGCTCATTGTCCGACTCCAGAAACGCTCCCAGGCACAGCAGGCCCCATTGCAGATTGACGCCGGCCTGGTCGCGGCGCTCCAGCAATTCCTTGACCCGGTCTTTTTCGACCCAGCCGTCGCGGGCCAGCGCGCCGTTCAGAAGCTGGCGCTTCAGTTCCGGGCGCCACACCCCGCCGAGGTAATCGGCGACCGGCACCCCGAAGCCCTTCTTGGGACGGCGGGCGATCTCCGGCGGCAGCCAGTCGGCAAAGGCCAGCTTGAGGATATCCTTGCGCGAAACCCCGTTCTGCTTGAAATGCCACGGCAGCCCCGCCGACCACCGCGCCAGATCGCGGTCGAGGAAAGGCGCGCGCACCTCCAGCGCCGTCGACATCGACGCGGTGTCCACCTTGGGCAGAATGTCGTTGGCCAGGTAGGTGGCGATATCGGCGGCGGCATAGCGTTCGCCCGGATCGCGGACGGCGATCCGCCCGAGCGCGCCCAGCAAATAATCCATGGACCGGTCGCGCCCCTCCCCGTCGGCGACGGCGGCGCGGAGGCGCGGCCCGGCGACGCGGAGCTTTTCGGCGCTTTCCGCCTTGTTCATCAGATGATAGTAACGCTCCAGCGCGTTGAAGCGTCCGAGCTCGAAAAGACGTTTGACCTTGCCGGTCACGCTGCGTTCGCCGCGCGACGGCAACAGGAGCGTCAGCGCCCCCGCCACCGGACGCCGCAACGCCTCCGGCAGCCAGTCGATCTTGCGGTAAAAGCTCATCGCCAGATAACGCTCGTAACCGCCGAAGAATTCGTCGGCGCCGTCGCCGGAGAGCGCCACGGTCAGGGTCTGCCGGGCGAAACGGCACAGGAGGCCGGTCGGCAGGACCGAGGCGTCGCCGAAGGGTTCGCCGTAATCGCGCCACAATTCGAGCAGGAGCTCGAAATCGTCCGGCGACACGCTCTTCTCATGGGCGCGCCAGTGCTCCAGCCCCAGCGTCTTGAAGTATTCCAGCGAAGCGTGCACGCCGTCGAGCTCGTCGTATTCGGCGCGGTCGAAGCCGATGCTGTAGATGTCCAGCGGTTCCCGCCGCAGCCGGAGCATCGTTCCGGCGACCAGCAGCGAATCCATCCCCCCCGACAGAAACGCCCCCAGCGGCACGTCGGAGACCAGCCGCTTGCGCACCGAACGCTCGAACAGATACCGGGTGCGCTCAACCAGCTCCGCCGGCTTCGCGTCGATCTTGGCCTGGAAATCGAGTTCGAAGTAGCGCCGGGTTTCAATCGCCCCGGCATCGAGGTCGAAGCGCATCCAATGCCCCGGCGGCACCTTGAAAACGCCCTCGTAGATGGTTTCCGGTCCCGGCACGTACCAGTAGCTGAGAAAATCGGCCGCCCCCTCCGCCCGGTAGCGCCCGTGCGGAAACTTCGGATGCGCCTTCAGCGCGTGAAGCGTGCTGGCGAAAACCAGCTCCCCGCCGGAACGGAACCACACCAGCGGCTTCTGCCCGAAGGGATCGCGGGCCAGCCACAGCCGGCGGCGGCGCCCGTCGTACAAAGCGATGGCGAACATCCCGTCGAGGCGAGCGAACAGCTCCTCTCCGTACTCCTCGAAGCCGTGGAGCGCCACCTCGCTGTCGCTGGCCGAAATGAAGGTATGCCCCAGCTCCTGAAGCCGGGCGCGCAACTCGCGGTAATTGTAGATTTCACCGTTGACCGCCAGCGCCAGCAATCCGGCGTCGTCGGTCATCGGCTGGCTGCCGGTGTCGAGGTCAATCACCGCCAGCCGCCGGTGACCCAGCACCGCACCGTCGCCTTCCCAGAGTCCGGAGCCGTCGGGACCGCGCGCGGCCAGACGGCCGCACATCGCCGCCGTCGCCGTCCGGGCGGCGGCGCGACTCCCGTCATAACCGGCGATTCCGGCCAGGCCGCACATCGCCGGATTACCTCAGCGACTCGAGCGCGCTCTCGCAGTCCGGATAAATTTTGAAGATCAGCGAGAACCCTGAAATATCGAAAACCTCCCGGACGCCGGAGGTCAGCCGGCACAGCGCCAGCTTGCCGCCCTTCTGCTGCAGCTTCTTGGCCAGCAGCAGCAGCACCCGCAACCCGGCGCTGGAAACGTAGTCGACCTCCTCCAGGTCGACCAGCCACGCCGACGCGCTGTCGATCCGGCCGGCAATGCCGCTCTCCGCCTCGGGCGAAGTCGCCGCGTCCAGCCGCCCCCGGAGGGTCAGCACCATCACGCCGTCTGTATTCTCAAAAGTCAGTTCCATGGCTCCATCGCTCCTGAAATAGATTGCACGAACATTTCACCCGGCCTCCCCTTCGCCGAGATCGATGGTGATCTTCAGCTCATTCAAGCCGCCGCTGCGGCGGTAATCCATCTTCTTGGCCATATTGCAGATGAGGTGAATGCCCACGCCGCCGATCTTGCGCTCCAGCAGATCGCCGTCGGGGAGATTCGAATACTCCAACGGATTGAACTCATGCCCGCTGTCGCGCAGCGTCAACACCAGCTCCCGGTCGTCGAAGTCGATCATCACCTCGATTTTACGATCTTCCCCCTCGGAAAAACCGTATTTGATGATATTGCTGGCCATCTCCTCCAGCGCCAGATCGAGAACGTAGCGGGCTTTGGCGTTCATCGCCCGGTATTCGTCGAGTTCGCGGATCTGTTCGGCCAGCCGCATCAAATCGCCGATCTCGCCCGGCAGGTTGTAGGCGTAACGCCGGATCATGGATGTATCGCCTTGGCAATATCGCCGGCCCACTGCCCGGCGCAGGCGGCGAAGGCCGCCGCGATGCGGTCCGGAGTCAGACCGCCCGCGAT
>JAVBSD010000329.1:0-4194 GCA_031547325.1 Victivallaceae bacterium
TGCCGACCGCGGTATCCAAAGGCGGCGTCCACAGCGGCGTATAGAGGCAGTTGACCATGTGCCGCCGGGCGTCGGCGACGAAATTGCGGAGCAGCCGCCAGTGTTCTTCGCTCCAGATCCCGACGTCGTAATAACGGGCCAGGCAATCGGTGTGAAACCACTCGATCCGGCGCACCGAGAACGGCGCCGGACGCGCCGCCGCCACGGTCAGCTCAAAGGTCGCCCTGGCGTCGCCCAAGGTCACTTCGACGGGATAGACGCCGGGGGCGCAATCCTCCGGAATGCTCAGTTTGACCCAGACCGCCCGCCACTGGCCGGCGATCCAGCGCACCTTGCCCTCGGGGCGCGGCTGCAGGAGATCCGGATAGAGGCCCGGCGTGCGCCGGATGTAATTGCCGTCGCCGACGTGACAGGGCAATTCGACCGGCACCGACATCACCTCGGTGACCTCCGGAGCAAAACGCGCGTCGACGCCGACCGCAAAATCCAGATTCCCCGACGCCTTCGGCCGGCCGGCGACCTGAAAGGAAAATTTCTCCCCCGGCCACGCGACGCCGCGGCGACACTCGACGGCGGCGAGCTCCGCGTCGCAAAATACCTTTTCCAGCGAACTCAACAGCCGCAATTCCATCATTCGGATCCTTTTTGCAAATATACTTGAGAAACAGGGCGCATTCCGGACAATATAGCACGCATTTTGACGCATGCAACACGCGCGGACACAAAAAATGCGGCGGCGCATCGCGCCGCCGCACCGTGTGCGGCCGTTCCGGCGATCAGCCGTTGGCCTGGGCGAAGGCCTTCATGAAATCGATCAGCGCGTCGATGCCGGCCATCGGCATGGCGTTGTAGATGCTGGCGCGCAGCCCGCCGACCAGGCGATGCCCCTTGAGGTCGGTCAGGTTGGCGGCGGCCGATTCCTTGACGAACTTGGCGTCGAGCTCCTCCGACGGCGTGCGGAAGACCACGTTCATCCGGGAGCGGCTGTCCTTGGCCACCGGCGTCGCGTAGAAGCTCGAAGCGTCGAGGTAGCTGTAGAGCTTCGCGGCCTTGGCGTCGTTGAGCTTCTCGATCGCGGGAATGCCGCCCTGGCTCTTCATCCACTTCGCGACCAGCCCGAGCATGTAGATGCCGTAGGTCGGCGGGGTGTTGTAGAGCGAATTTTCATTGATGTAGGTGTCGTAGCGCAGCATGGTCGGCACGCCTTCGGGGGTGCGCGCGGCCAGATCCTTGCGCATGATCACCAGCGCCATGCCCGAGGGACCCAGGTTCTTCTGCGCGCCGGCGGAGATCAGACCGAACTTGTTGACATCGACGACCCGCGACATGATGTCGCTGGACATGTCGGCGACCATCGTCACCCCGGCGGCCGGAGTCGGGAACTCCCGGTACTGGGTCCCGGCGACGGTGTTGTTGCTGGTGATATGCAGAAAAGCGGCCTTGGGATCGCACTTCCAGCTCGAAAAAGCCGGGATGTGGTCGTACTTGGTCTCCTTGCTCGAACAGACGACGTTGGCCGCGCCGAAGAACTTGGCCTCCTTGGCCGCCTTGGCCGCCCACACGCCGGTGTCGGCGTAATCGGCGGAAGCGCCCTTCGCCATCAGGTTCATCGGCACCATCGCGAACTGCATGCTGGCGCCGCCCTGGATGAAGCACACCGCGTAGTCGTCGGAGATGTTCATCAGCTCGCGGATGTCGGCGACGGTGGCGTCGATGACCTCGGTGAAGATCTTGCCGCGGTGCGAAAGCTCCATAACCCCGCGCCCCGAGCCCTTGAAATCGACGAATTCCTGCTGCGCCTGCAACATGACTTCCACCGGCAGCATGGCCGGACCGGCACTGAAATTGTAAACCATTTTCACACCTCCTGGATTGGCTCTTTAACGACGAAGATTGGAATTTGGTTCATAATATACCACGGTAATCGCGGATTTTCCACTGCCGGAACAGGATATTTTTATATATATTTCACTCCGCCAGGCGCAATTCCAGCGCGTCGATCGCCCGCTGCAGGAGGAACCGCCGGCCGCGTCCGTCCCACCAGCCGAATTCGCAGAGCGGCCCCGACCGCGCATCGCCCTCGACCCGGAGCCGGAGGAAGACGCGGTAGCTCCGGCCGGGTTTCGTGCGCGGAAAGGCGTATTCGTTCCATTGGACGGACCAGGCGGTCTCTCCGGGGACGATCGGCTGATGGATGGTTTCGGCCTGGGTGACCGGGTTGGCGCGGCGCTCCGCGGTCAGGGCTCCGGCCTCCCAGAGGCGGGCTTCCCCGAGCGGCAGCGGCGCGACGTCGGCGATTTCGCGCTCGATGCCGAACAAAACGCAAGTCTTGTCAATGGTAAAAATCTACAAAGTTGTATTTTTTTTGAGAACATCTGTTTCGAATGCGCATTCATTATCTTGACAAACCGTTTTTTTCATTTATTATATGAACATGCCGGAACTGCCCGAAATCGAAACCGTGAAAAACGCGCTGGCGCGCTGCCTGCCGGGGCGGCGGATCACCGCCATCGAGCTCTACGCCGAAAAAATGCGCACCCCGCTGGCGCCGTTGAAATCGCCGGAGCTCCTGAATTCGCCGATCGTCGAAGTCCGCCGCCGGGCGCGTTATCTGGTGATCGAGCTGGCCAACGGCATGGGCATCCTGATGCACCTCGGCATGACCGGCGTGGTGCGCGTCGAACCGCCGCGCCAACGGCGCAAGCACGAGCACGTCGTCGCCACCCTCGACGACGGCATGACGCTGCGCTTCGAATGCCCGCGCCGCTTCAGCGTCATGCAGCCGGTGCGCCTCCCGGCTCCCGGCGCGGAGCCGGCGGAGCTGGCCAGACTCGGCATCGAACCCCTCGACGCCGGCTTCACCGGCCGTTACCTCCACGACCGCCTGGCTCGCCGCAAGGGGCCGGCCAAGGTCGCGGTCATGGACAACGCCATCGTGGTCGGCGTCGGCAACATTTACGCCACCGAGGCGCTCTTCGCCGCCGGCATCCGCCCCGACCGCCCCGCCGACGCACTGTCGCTCCAAGAATGCGAATCCCTGGTCGCCGAAATCCGCCGGGTGCTTATGGAAGCCATCGCCGCCGGCGGTTCGAGCATCCGCGACTACCGCCACGTCGACGGCAGCGAGGGCGCTTTCGCGCAGGAGCTGAAGGTCTACGGCCGCGCCGGCGCCCCCTGCCCCCACTGCGGCGCCGTCATCGAAGCGAAAAAGCTCGGCGGCCGCACCTCCGCCTATTGCCCCGGGTGCCAGAAGTAGCGGTTTCGGCGCCTTCTGCTATGCGGCTGCTATATAATCACCGGATTTTTGCCGCCGTTTCATTGATTTCGGGCAGATTGTTCACTATAATATCCACTGGAGGAGCCGCATGGTCGTTTGACGCGGAGGCTCCGGGCATGCCGGAGGGCGGCGGCATCGCCGTCTACGACGGAGAGGCCCGGGCCGCCTTTCATGACGGAGCACGCTGCACCTTCCTCTACCGGCCCGCCGTTCCGGGCTTCCGGGAATTCCAGGTCGCGTTGCTCGACGCAGCGGGCAAACGCCTGGGCGGCGAATCGATCGGGGTCTACGCATTTCCGGATAAATGAAATTCCCGCTTGCAATTCAAGGCACGGGGGGTATATTTTACCCCAATCAACGGCCTGAAAGAGAGAATTTCATGAACAAGATCGTCAACATCATCAATTTCATCCGCCAAATCGAACCGCGCGATCCCGAGCGCGACCTGAAACAGCCGGTCGTCGAACAGATGCGGATGGCCAAAGAACACAACCTGCCGACCACCTGGCTCCTGCAATACGACGCCCTGACCGACGGCTGGTACGATGCTTTCCTCAAAGACAACATGCCCGAATCCCACGAAGTCGGCGTCTGGTTCGAAGTGGTCCAGCCGCTGGTCGAAAAGGCCGGCCTCACCTGGCGCGGCCGCTATCCCTGGGACTGGCACGTCGACGTCGGCTTCTCGGTCGGCTACACCCAGGCCGAACGCGAAAAGCTCGCCGACGTCTTCATGGAAGAATTCAAAGCGCGCTTCGGCGCCTATCCCAGGTCGATGGGTTCGTGGTTCTTCGACGCGCATTTGCTCCACTACCTCCACTGCCGCTACGGCATCGAGGCCGCCTGCAACTGCAAGGATCAGTGGGGCACCGACGGCTGGGACCTGGTGACGGTTCTTCCCGGACCCACCGGTGAGCAGC
>JAVBSD010000322.1:0-4105 GCA_031547325.1 Victivallaceae bacterium
CTTTCGGCGTGGCGCCGGCGGAGCGGATCGACCGGATCGCCGATCAGCTCGACGGAAAGATCGACCTGAACGCGCTCGGCGAACGCGTCGCCGACGTCTGTCCTCTGCCGTATCACGGCGATTTCATCCCGGAGATCCGCCGCAAGGAGCGAAGCCGCCTTTCCAGGCCGGGCGATTACCTCGCCGGCGCCAAAAGCGTGATCGTCATGGGCACTCATTTCCAGGACGAAGTGATTCGCAACCTGGCCGGCGAAAAAAATCAGCAGATCGGCTGCTACGGCTTCATGCAGTTCCAGGTGATCTACGAAAACTTCTTCGCCGCGATCGAAGTCGGGGCCAGGCTCCAGGCGATGGGCTATGAGTTCCGCATCGTCTCCGATCTGCTCGGGTTGGGCTCGATGACCGCTTCGGCGCGCGGCGAAGTGCCGGATATGCGCAGCAATGCCCTCGAAGCGGTCGCCGCCGGACTCGGCGCGTTGGGCGAACACGGCGCATTGCTGACCCCGGAGCACGGTCCGCATCAGCGGACGGTGGCGATCATTACCGACGCCGAGCTGTCCGCCGACGCGGTGATGGCGCAGGAGGGTTTGTGCCGCCATTGCGGCGAGTGTGCGAAGCATTGCACGATGGCGGCGTTCGGGGGCGAATTCGTCCCGGTCGAGGTCGGCGGCGTGGCGGTGGATTATCCGGTGATTCCGCGTCACCGCTGCGACTGGGCCAAGCGTTACAGCCTCAATCCGGCCGAGGGGCCGGGGTTGATCGGCAACAATACGTGCGTGGCGGTTCCCGGCGGTGAAATCACCATCGAGGCGATTGCCGCCGGGTGTGCCGCCAAGGACCCGATTATGAAGTCGCGGACGTGTGTGTTCGAGCCGTGCCTCAAGGCGTGTCCGGGCAAAAATAAAAAAATAGTCGGCCGCCGCGAAGTGATGTGACCCCAAAAGTCCGCCCGGAGCCGGGCCGGCCGCGCCGGCGAAGCGCGAACCGATCGCCTTGTTATGCCATTTGTATGACATGAAACCGCCGCGAAAAGAAGCCCGCGGCGGCGATAAATTCAAAAAAAATCCCGTTGGGCTCTTGACAACGGGATTTTTTTTGCTATAATTATATTTGTAATACAATAAGGAATCATTCGGAATGGCCAACAAGAGCGAAGCGATTGAACAGGAAATGCGCCGCAAGATCCACTCGAAAGAGTGGCGCGCCGCGACGCGGATTCCTTCGGAACAGGAATTGTGCGAGGAGTTCAAGGTCAGCCGCACCACCATCCGGGCGGCGCTGAACAACCTGCGTTCGGAACGGCTGCTGATCAGCCGGCCCAAGGTCGGAACCCTGGTGTCCTCGATCGCCGGCCACCGGAGCATCGTGCTGCTGGGACGGCAGGAAGACATCATGGCGCCCTTCGGCTATTGGTACCGCGATTTGGTGAGCTGCCTGAGCGCCGCGCTGCGCGAACTCGGATACAATCCGATGCTGGTGATGGGCTTCGGCGAAACCTCGCCCGAGATGGTGGAGACTGTCGAAACCCACTATCAGTCGGTGGTGCGTTCCGCCGCCGGGATCGTGGTCTTTTCCGCCGTGACTTCCGAGATCGAGGAATATCTGAATTCGCCCGGGATGCCGCCGTGGAGCGGGATCAGTTTCGGGACCCGGCCGCGGGCCAGCACCGTTTTCGCCGACTACAACATGCTGCACCGCAAGGCGGCGGAACTTTTCCGGGAGCGCGGCATCGAGGAATTCGCGACCATGTACATTTCGCTCGAAGGCCATGCCGAGGAAGACCAGTGCAGCTGGCGCGACGCGCTGGTCGGCCGCACTCTTTCCGGCGGCCAGCGCCGGAGTCCGGAGGATTATCTGCTCAAAGTCCATTACGACGACCGCTTCGCCCAGGTCCGGCCGGCGTTCCTCGACTGGTGGCAGCGGCCGGAGCGGCCGCGGGCGATTTTCTTCAGCGACGACGCGCTCTTCGACGCGGTCAGCCATCTGCTGGTCGAGCTGAACATCAAAATTCCCGAGGAACTGGCGGTGCTCTCCTTCGCCAACGTCGGCCGGAAGTTTTTCTTCCCCGCCGTGCCGGACCGGATCGGCCAATCGCCGGAACAGGTGACCGGCAAATTGCTCGACTTGCTCACCATGCGCATGGAAAATCCGGAACGGCGCGACATCACCTGTATCACCGAATGGGTGTTCCAGCAGGGCGACACCCTGCCGCTGCCCCCCGGAATGCGCCGCCGCAGCGCCGCCGTGAAAAATGATTCCGAATCGATTCGAACCACATAACCGTCAACGAAAGGAAAACGTCATGAAGAAATGTAAATTCACACTTATTGAGCTCCTGGTTGTGATTGCGATTATTGCTATTTTGGCGTCGATGCTGCTGCCGGCATTGTCCAAGGCGCGGGCGGCGGCGCAATCCGCCAAGTGCGTCAACAATCAGAAGCAATTGGCGCTGGCGGCGGCGATGTACGAGAACGACAACGGCTATCTTTATCCGTGGTGCATCAGCTATCCGGCCGCGGGGCACGGCAACTATGCGTGCAATGACGCCAAGTGGCCGGGATTCTGGCTCTACAGTTATCTCGGAGTGGGGCAGATGGATACCCTGGAAAAAACCTCCGCGACGCCGATGTTGTGGTGTCCGATCGACGCGTATTACGCCGAACGCTGCCAGGCCGGCGCGTCCTGGACGGTTTCTTCGAGTTACATCTACAACCAGAATATGGAAACCGCGAAATTGAATACCTCCGCCGGAGATCTCTGGGGCCGGGTCGCCGGGGAGTCGACCGCTTCGGTCAAGGATCCGTCGTCGCGGATCCTGCATCAGGAGTATCATTTGAGAAACGCCGTCAGCGTGACCTTCCCGCATGCCGGGAACCGCTCCAACATGTCCTTTGTCGACGGCCACGTGGAAAACGTCAAACTCTGATGCTGAAACCCATTTCATTATTGATCGGCTTCGCGGCACTGGCCTGTGCCGGCGCCGCGGAGCAGGGGCCCGCCTATTACCCGGTCGACCGCCTGGAACAGGAATTCGGTTCCGGGGACGCGGCCGCACCCTCGGCCGTACGGGCAACCGGCGCGACCCTGTCGGGCCAAAGCGGGATCACCGCGGTGATCGACGACCGGAACGCCGTCCTCGGCGAAGTCCGGCTGGCCGACGGCGCCGCGGTCCATCCCGGCTTCACCGAGGTTTACACCATCGAATTCGCAGACGGCCGGACGCTGACCATTCCCGAAACCGAACTCGAAGTGGTTGGGCGGCGCGGCGACGCATCCATGGTCGAAACCGATTCGATCCATCCCGCCTTGCCCGGGGTGCGCTGGCGCAGGTGTTTCTACCGCCAGGGGCCGGGGCTGCTGGCCAAACGGGTGACGGTGTACGGCGGCGATTCGGAGTTGTTTTTGTTGGTTTCCCGGGCCCTGGCGGGGCCGGCGCCGGAGGGCGACGGGGCGTATATCTGGAATTCGCCTTTCGGATACTACCCGCCGGAGGCGCCGTCGATGACCGCCGGAACCGCGGCCCGGCCGGGGCCGCCGTATGTCTTTCCGGTGACGGTGCTCCCCGGGCCCGGCGTCGCGGTCGGACTCTACGTCGACGCCATCAACTCCCGCGCCATCCACGGACGCGAAACCTCAATCTGGAATCTCAAGGACGGCAAGCTGGAAATGTTCCCCTTCGTCGGCGAATTCCTGGGGCGGGGCGGCAAGCGCGCCCTCGAATACGAATGGATCGTCCAGGTGACCGTAGGCGACGCGCTGGATTTCTACCGCGAATACCAGGCGCGGAAGGGCTACCGCGAACTGATGGGCGCCTTGCCGGACCAGGAGTGGGTCGACCATGTGCGCATCGCGATGGATTGCGGCACCATGGATCTGCTCGGCCACGGCTGGGAGCCCGGCAAGCCGCTGCGTCCGCTCGATTTCAGCGGCTTGCTCAACGACGATCCGCAGGACGCCATGGTGTGGACCATCTTCAGCTGGGGCAACCTCGGCGGCATGCCGAGCGAGGGCGAATGGCAAATCTACGAGCCGGCCCCCGCGCCGATGAACACCGAGGCGATGCGCCACATGGTCCGGGGGCTTTCCGGAGCCGACGGCCGCATCC
>JAVBSD010000246.1:0-3116 GCA_031547325.1 Victivallaceae bacterium
CGACGATTACGCCCCGGCGGCGGCCAATCCCCAGTGGTTCCGGGCGCTCTGTCCCTATGTCATCAACGCCGACTGGGACGGCACCGAGGCCGGCTTCCCCGCCACGATGGTTTGCCCGTCCTCGCCGGACGAGCGCTACAAGACCGGCGGCGCCGCCACCACCAACTATGACTGGAATTACAACCTCGGTGACGTGGGGGTGGACTATCCGCAGCGCTGCCTCTCCGCCTGCGCCATGCCGTCGCGCTGCTGGGTGCTGATCGACGGCAAGGCGACGCTGTGGGGCGGCTTCCCCTACTTCGAAATGAATACGGTGGCGACGACCAAAACCTACGCCGACCAGCGTCACAACAACCGCGCCAATGCTTTGCACGCCGACGGCCACGTCGAGGCGATCAACTTTCTCGGGTTGACCGACGACGACGTCAACATCGGCGGGGCGTTCCGCCGGTGGACCGGGCCCGTCGTCTGGCCATAAGGAGAAGCTGGAACGATGTTCGAGTTGTGTAAAAAGTTGTGCCTGGCGGCGGCGTGGGGCGCCGCCGCCATCGGCGGCGAAGTGGTGTTCGAGCAGGATTTCAACCATGTCACGGCGGACTCGTCGTGGTATCTGCCGCCGGGTTTCCGGTTCGACCCCGCCGCCGGGCTCTCCGGGACCGGGGCGCTGGTCTATGACAAGAGCGATCCCAATATCTACCAGTTGGCGAGCTGGACGGTGCCGCTGCGGGCGGACGAAAAGTATTCGCTGTCGGTGATGGTCCGGGTCTCCGGCGTGGACCGCGAAAAGTTTGCCGGGCCGGTTTCGCGGATCATCGCGGTTCAATTCACCAATCGCGGCGAATTCTGCGGCGGCGCTTACACCTACGGGACGCTGCCGGAGGACGAATGGCAGGAGGTGGTGCTGCCGGAGATCCTGCCGCCGACGGAATTCACCCAGGCGACGGTGACTTTTTACCTCCAGGGCGGCGTCTCCGGCCGGATCGCCTGGGACAACCTGGTCGTGGAACGGATCGGCGCGGTCGCGCCCGAAATCTACGATCTCGCGCCCTCCAACCTGACCATCCGCGCCGACCATGCCAAGCTGACCTTCCGGATCGCCGCCTACGGCGCGGACAACCGGGTCGACGACTTCGAGCTCAAAGCCTCCTGGCCCGGCGGCGAAGCCGCGGTCGGACCGGACGCCAACGGCGATTTCACCGTCGCGGCGGCGGGGCTCGCCGAAGGCCTCCTGCCGGTGGCGACGGAGCTGATTCACCGCCCGACCGGCGCGGCGGTGGCGCGCCAGGACTTCAATTACTTCGTCGATTTCCGGGAGTACCCTCCCGGCGCGGTCTACATCGACGCCCACGCCCGGACCATCGTCGACGGCAAGCCGTTCCTGCCGGTCGGCATGTTCGGCGGCGGACTTGACGAGGCGATGTGCCGCCGCCTCTCCGAAGCCGGGGCCAACGCCGTGATGCCCTACTTCACCTGTTTCGCCCGGGAACGGATCGGCGACCAGTTCGACCTGGCGGAACAGTACGGCCTCAAGGCCTTGTTCTGCGTCATCTACCAGATCGAGGGCAACGTGGACGCGATCCGCCGTCACCGCGAAGCCGAAGGCATCGACAACGTGCTCAAAGCCTGGGTCGACGAGTACAAGGACCATCCGGCGCTGCTCGGCTGGTTCATCTCGGACGAAAACCCGCTGGACCAGATTCCCCGGCTGCGCGACATGCGCGAAATGATCAACGCCCGCGATCCCGATCACCCGGTGGTCACGCTGACCTACATCCCGCGGCATTTTCCGGCTTTCGCCCGGACCGGCGACGTGCTGGCGGTGGACAATTATCCGATCACCGGCAGGAGTTCGTCGCTGGGATTGCTGCCGGAGCTGGTGGCCGACGGCGTCCGGACCATGCCGGCGGTGTGGGTGGTGCCGCAGGCGATGAACTGGCGGGTCTACCGTTCCGACGACTCGCCGGAGAATCCGTTCCGCTTCCCCACCACCATGGAAATGCAGTCGATGGCGCTCGCGGCCGCGGTCAACGGGGCGAAGGGCTTCCTCTTCTACAACTACGACGACATCTTCCGGCGCGGCGAGGCGATGCAGCCCGGCAGCGCCGAAGCCGACTGGCAGCAGGTGGTGCCGGTGCTCCGGCTGCTGCGCGAGCTGGAAGGCTACCTGCTGAGCCTGGAGCCGGCCCCGCCGGCGGAGAGCTCCGGCGATCGGGTGCTGGCGCGCGCCTGGCGGGACGGCGGCAAAACGATGCTGGCCATCGTCTCCCCCGGCCCCGGCGACTGCGACGCCGAAGTCTTCCTGGCCGGAGAAGCCGGCCTCAAGTCGCGTTTCGGGCTCACCGAAAACCTGGGCGGCGGCCGCTACCGCTTCCGGGGGACCGGCGCCTGTTCGGACATCCTGGAGGAGTGATTTTCGGAAAAAATGGGCTTTCCGGTTTGCAAAATCCGCAATCGGTGGTATTTTATGCTTTGCCTGAATAAAGCGGGGGAGTAGCTCAATTGGTTAGAGTGCCACCCTGTCACGGTGGATGTTGCGGGTTCGAGTCCCGTCTCTCTCGCCATTTTTTATGGCAAGTACGGAAGGCGATTTTAATAGTTTAAAATCGCCTTTTTTACGTTCAGAAGAGGTTGTCTCATGAGTGAATTGCCCGGCTCCGTCAGAACCCGTTTCGCGCCGAGTCCGACCGGCTACATGCACGTCGGCAATCTGCGCACCGCCCTTTACGCCTGGCTGCTGGCGCGCGCCGGCAACGGCGTCTTCATCCTCCGCATCGAGGACACCGACCGCGCCCGCTACGTCGACGGCGCGGTCAAGGTCATCTACGACACGCTGGCCGCCGCCGGACTCGGCCACGACGAGGGGCCCGACGTCGGCGGCCCCTGCGGCCCCTACGTCCAGAGCGAACGCATGGGGCTCTACCGCGGATACGCCGAACAGCTGGCCGCCTCCGGCGCCGCTTATTATTGCTTCTGCGACAAGCAGGAGCCGGCCGCGGACGACGAGGCGCCGGCCGGCGGCGGCTACGACGGCCGCTGCCGCGATCTCGACGCCGAAACCGTCGCCCGCGAGCTGGCCGCCGGCAAACCCTTCGTGATCCGGCAGAAGGTGCCGAAAG
>JAVBSD010000024.1:0-4790 GCA_031547325.1 Victivallaceae bacterium
GAGGCCAGGCCGCCGGTCACCAGGTGGTCTTCCAGGGTATAAATCGGCATTTGCCGCGCCTGGCTTCGCAGCAGGCACGCGTCCAGCGGCTGGACGAAACGGGTGTTGACCACGGTCAATTGGCGGCCGTCGGCCGCCGCGGCGTGGTCGGCGGCTTCGACGGCGCGGGCGACTTCGGCTCCCAGCGCCCAGATGGCGCCGTCGTCGCCCCCGCGGACGATTTCGGCGCGGCCGAGTTCGAGCGGCGCGTGGCATTCGACGGCGGCCGGAGCGCCGCCGCGCGGGTAACGGAGCGCCGCCGGCCGCTTCAGGGCCCGGGCGAACTCCAGCATCGGGGCGACTTCGCCGGGGTCGGCCGGGGCCATGATCACCAATTCGCGCTGGGTGCGCAGAAAAGCCAGATCGTAGATGCCGTGATGGGTCGGGCCGTCCTCGACCGCGCCGGCGCGGTCGATCGCGAAGATCACCGGCAGGTTCTGGAGGCAGACGTCGTGGAAGACGCAGTCCAGAGCCCGCAGAAGGAAGGTCGAATAAAGCGCCAGCACCGGTTTCATGCCGGCGGAGGCCATGCCGGCCGCGAAGATGACCGCGTGCTCCTCGGCGATGCCGACGTCGAAGAAACGTTCCGGGAATTGTTCGGCGAAACCGGTCAGGCCGGTGCCGGAGGCCATTCCGGCGGTGATGGTCGCGATCCGTTCGTCATTGCGCGCCGCCGCGGTCACGGCGGCGCCGAAGGCGTCGGTGAAGCTCGGCCCGGAGGCGGAACGGCAGGCGCCGGTGACCGGATCGAAGGGGCCGATGCCGTGAAATTTTTCCGGTTGGGCGGCCGCCAGCGGATAACCGCGGCCCTTTTCGGTCACCACGTGGACCAGCACCGGGTAGTCGAAATCGCGCACGGCTTCGAAGGTATAAAGCAGGTCTTCGAGGTTGTGTCCGTTGATCGGCCCCAGGTAGCGCAGGCCGAGTTCCTCGAAGAGCGACGCGGGGAGCACCAGGTGTTTGACCGCGTCGGTGAAGCGGCTGATTTTGCGGGTCAGGCTCTCGTCCGCGAGCCAGCGTTTGATCCGGTCCTTGAAGCGGTTGTAGCGGCGTCCGGCGATCAGGCGGTTGAGGTGGGCGGAGACGCCGCCGACGTTATTGGAAATCGACATTTTGTTGTCGTTGAGCACGATGACCAGGTTGCGGCCGCGCCCGGCGATGTTGTTCAGGCCCTCGAAGGTGATGCCGCAGCCGAAGGCGCCGTCGCCGACCACCGCCACCACTTTGGCGTCGCTGCCCTGGCGGGTGAGGGCGGTGGAGATGCCCAGCGCCGCCGAGATCGCGTTGCCGGCGTGGCCGGCGATGAACGGGTCGCAGACCGATTCGGCGGGGTGGGGGAAGCCGGAGATGCCGCCGGCGGAGCGCAGCGTGTCGAAGGCCGCGCCTCGCCCGGTCAGCAGCTTGTGGACGTAACTCTGATGCCCGACATCCCACAGGATGCGGTCGCGCGCCGGGTCGAAAATCCGGTGCAGCGCCACGGTGAGTTCGACCGTGCCGAGGTTGCTGGCCAGATGACCGCCGCGCCGCGCCACCACTTCGACCAGGCGGTGGCGGAATTCGGCGCACAATGCCTCCAGTTCGGGGATGCTCAACTCGGCCAGGGGTTGCTTATCGTTCGGCAGGTCGGAAATAACTCACCTCGATTGTTTGCTTGACATTATAAAATACCACGGCAAGCGCGGTTTTGCAACGAAAAAGGGTTGACTTTGTTCGAAATACGGTTTAGGGTAAAGCAAAATAACCCACGGGAGGCGGATTCATGGCGGATTTTACCACGGTCAGGGAATACATCGAATGGAGCCAGTTCTATTGGTTCGACACCGCCGGCGGCCTGCCCCGGGTCCTGCTGATCGGCGACTCGATCGTGGTCGGCCATGCCGAACTCCTCTGGCAGCGGGTCAAAGGGCGCTTCGGCGTCGATTTCTGGGCCACCGCCATGTGCGTCAGCGACGTCGACTACCGCCGGGAGTTGGATTACGTCCTCGGACGGATGCCGGCCGAAACGGTGATTTTCAACAATTCGCTTCACGGCTGGGAGGTCGACGACGACCTTTACCTGGCGCATCTCGACGCGACCATGGAATACCTGGCCGGCCGGGCGCCGCGCCTGGCCTGGCGCGCCGGAACCCCGATCAAAGAGCAGGGCGCCCTCGACCGCTTCGAGGCGGCACGGACCCCGCGATTGGAATACCGCAACGCCGGCGCGGCGAAAATCGCCGCCCGGCTCGGCGTCCCGGTGCTCGACTGGTACGACCGGCTGGCCGCCGAACCGGCATATTTCGCGCCCGACGCCATCCATTACAGCGACGCCGGACGCAACGTTCAAGCCGGCTGGTTGGCCGACTTCGTTCAATCCCCGTAGGGGATGAAGAAGATGCTGCCGGAGCGGCGGCCGTCTTCTTCGGAGAACTCCAGCAGCTTCCACAGGAACGAGAAGCGGCTTTTGGTCTCGCCTTCGCTCTGCCAGGTGATGAAGGGGAAGACCGTGTAGCGGTGCTTGTCGCCGTCGTGTTCGGAGTAATAGAGATATTCCAATATCCGGAACTCGCGGCGTTCGTTTTCGCTCTTGCCGCGGGCCAGGAAGCCGAGGATGTTGAAACTCGAACTGGTGCGGTCGGAGAAGCCGCAGCCGAGGACGCCGCCCAGCGCCAGCCAGGCGCGCCCGGCCGTGTCGTTGTCGTCCCACCACAACGGCAGCAGGTAATCGAGCCGCCGGGTCTCGATCTGCTCGCGGTTCGCGGCGGCCAGCCGCCGCGCCATCGCCGCCGCTTCACCGGCGTCGGCCGGCATCTCGCCGGCGCGCCCGAGCTCGCTCAGGAGCTCCAGCGTCCGGGTGCGCAATGCTTCCGCCTGCTGCTTCCCCAGGGCCTGGGCCGCGGCGGGATCCTCGGCCCAGGTCTGCCGGTTGATCGCCTGCCGTTCCTGGTACATCCACTGCGCCAGGGTGCGTTCCAGTTCGATTTCCAACTCGGGGACGTCGGCGCGCCAGGGGCGGTCGGTTTCGCGGAGACCGCCCGCGAGTCCCAGGACATTCCACCAGCTTTGATCGTCTTCGTCGTGGTATTGCGCCAGCGCCAGCGGCGTTTCCGAACCCAGCGGCGCCAGGAATTGAAACTCGGTCTGTTCGCCGTCGCGCTCCCAATGCAACAGCGGCCAGCTGGTAAATTCCATATTGGGCGCCGGGCGGTAGCGCCATTCGTCCTCGGTGGCCAGCAGGGTTTCCGGATCGGCTTCGACGTCGATCAGCCGGGCGATGCGGCGGCGCAGCTCCGGCGTGGCCCGGTCCTTGAGATAAAGCAGGTCGTCGACCAGGTAGTACAGGCCGTCCCGGCTCTCGCTGCGGCTGCGGCGGCTTTCCGGAGCGTTGTAAAAGTAGTTGTACAGACCGACCAGGGTGGAGGCGCCGCCGCCGCCTTCCCAGGATTTGATGAACAGCGGCCCCAGCACGTTGACCAGGTCGACGTCGCCGTTGCGGTCGCGGCCGAGGCCGAAGAGCGGGGTCCAGAAGCCGGTGTCGGTATGGCCGTACAGCGGCAGCGTCAGGAAGACGTCGTCGATGCTCCACACCAGCGGAAACAACCCCCAGTTGTTGTTGGAGTTCATCCAGAAGGGGCCGGCGTACTTGAAGCGTTCCCCCCAGTGGAAGATCGGCACCGCGCCGAAGGAGTCCTCGGTCCAGTAGGTGTTGGCGAAGACCAGGGTGGTTTCGGAGTCGTCCCAGGCGCCGCCGCCGAGCGGAGTGACCAGCACGCTCCCCTGCCAGTCGCTCCCGTAGTAGAAGAGCGGGAAGCTGTAGGTGTGGCGGCCCGGCTTGTGCCAGGCCAGGAGCGGCACGCCGCCGGATTCGAATTTGCCTTCGCCATCATAGAAAAACAGGGTCGGAAAGAGGTAGCGCGTACCGCTGTCGCTGTACCACAGGGGAAAAATCCCGCGATAGGCGTCGTCGCCGGTCCCCCAGAAATACGGACCGATGACGCCGTAGCTCCACTGTTCGCTCCAGTTCATTCCGCCGAGTGGCGTGATCAGCAGCCTGGAACTGCCGAAGTTGCGGTAATAGACCGGGAAGAGGTAGAGGCTGTCGACGTCGCCGTACCACAGCGGCAGGATGCCGCGGCCGGCGTCGGGACCGGTCCGCCAGATGTACGGACCGACGATGCCGGAACTCCACCGGTCGTTCCACGCCGCTCCGCCGAGGGGCGAGACCAGCAGCCTGGAATCGCCGAAGTTGCGGTAATAGACCGGGAAGGCGTAGACCGTTTCCGGTCCGATGTGCATCAGGGGAGCCATCCCGAAGGTTTCCGGCCGCCAGTAGATGAAGGCGCCCCAGCCGTCGCGGTTGGCCGGGTTCCAGGCAATCAGCGGAAAGAGGATGGCGTATTCGTCGCCTTCGAGGTTGAAGAAGGGCCGCACCGCCATGCCGTAGCGGTCGTAATCGAACATCGGCCACAGCGCCGACCAGTAGTTGTTGTTGCGGTAGAACATCGGCCAGAGGTTGATATGCTCTCCGGCCATGTCGAGCCGTTCGACGGCGCGCCCGGAGGCCGCCCACTTGGCCGAAGCCATGAACCGCTGCTCCGGCGGCCGGTAGTCCCCGTCTCCGGAAAGGCGGAACATCCGTTTGCTGGAGGCGCAGGAGCACAGCATCAGGCTCAGCAGCAGCGCCGGAACGATGGTTTTAAGGACATTCACAATCACAAACCTCCCCTGATGATTTTCCCAGATCGCACCACCGGGCCAGCGCCTCCCGGGCG
>JAVBSD010000405.1:0-3072 GCA_031547325.1 Victivallaceae bacterium
GACGCGACCGGCCTCCGTCCGGAAGCGGACCAGGAGCTGCCGACCTACCGTTCCGACGACCTGGCCATGCGCGAGCTCAACGACCGGGTTCTCCTGCTGACCGTCAACGACCCCGACGGCAAGCAGCTGGTCTACGGCGGCAGCGGTCCGTCTTCCTCGACGATCCGCCACCGGATCAAAAGCTTCCCCGACGACGCGCTGGCCTGGATGGTGATCGAATCGCTCCAGGACCTGATGCCCAGGTCGAGCAGCTCCGAGCGCGGCACGGACAAGACCAATCCGTTGGAAAATGTCATGTCCGACATCCACGGCATCTACGGCGTCATCGAGCCCCTGGCCGGCGACCCGGACGGCATCGTGATCAAGGCCACGATCATCTGCGACGACAGCAACAAGCTGGCGATGCAGAGCCAGCTCGGCCTGGCGTTGGGGACCGGGTTGTTGTTCGCCAACGATTTCGAGCTCGGCTCGGCCCTGCTGAAATCCCTGAAGCTCACGCCGGGAACCAACCGGGTCGACTACACGCTGACCCTCAACGGTAAATTGTTCGACCGCCTGGTCGGCTTCGCCGAAAAACAGTTGCGCCAGGAGAACTCCCGGCGCTCCGGCGAACTCGGCCGGTAAGGAGGCTGTTGAAGAAACGCGCCATCATCCGGCTCCGCGTCGGCTGCCTGGGGCTGGTGTTGCTCGGGACGTTCCTGTGGTTCCGGGGCGAATGGCTATGGCTCCACATCAGCAATTGGCATTACGACCATCACTCCTTCGACCGTGAAATCCGCGACATGGCCTACAAGCACGGGCTGGACAGCCGGCTGGTCAAGGCGGTGATTTACCAGGAAAGCCGCTTCAACGCCATGGCGCGGGGGGCCGCCGGCGAAGTCGGCCTGATGCAGGTCCTGCCGCAGGGCGCGGTGGCCGACTGGGCCAAATCGAACGGAGTCGCCGCGCCCTCCGCCTACGAGCTTCATTCGCCGGAGCTGAACATCGACATCGGCTGCTGGTATCTGGCCCGCGCGATGAACCGCTGGGCCGAATTCGACCGCGCCGCCGAATTGGCGCTGTGCCAATACAACGCCGGTCCGAGCCGGGCGGCGGCGTGGCGGCCGGAGAGCTTCGACGGGGAAGTCCTCGACCGCATCGCCATTTCCAGCACCCGCAAATATGTCGCGGAGATCATGGAACGCTACCGTTATTACCTCGACAACAACCCATTTCAAGACTGAACATCATGCCCGGGAAATATCTGACCGCGATCTCCTTCGCCCTGCTGCTTCTGTTGGCGGCGTGCCGGACGCGGCCGGAAGCGCCGGCCGCCGGAGCGGAAGACGCGGCGTGCCTGTCCGGATGGCGCGAAGACTTCAACCGCCCCGGCGACGACGGCGTTCCCGCCGGCTGGCGTTACGAGCCGGGGCCTTTCGGCGTCCCGCCTTTGGCGGTCGACATCGTCGAAGCGCCGGACGCCGAAGACGGCCGGGCGCTGCGCCTGGAGTCGGAGGGCGCTTCCGGCATCGTCATCACCGACGCCTGGAGACACATCGACCTCGAGGCGACGCCGGTGATGCACTGGCGCTGGCGGGTCCTCGAACCGGTCGCCGCCGCCGCCAGGGACGATCAGGCGCTGGTCGTGTACTTCGGCGCCATCGACTGGCTGCTCAAGAAAAGCATCGGCTACCGCTGGGAAGATGAAGCCGCGGTCGGCGCCGAAGGCGACGCCGCCTACGCCGGCGGCATGGTCCGGGTGCGTTATTTCGTGTTGCGCGACCGGACGACGACGCCCGGCGTCTGGGTGGAAGAGTACCGCAACGTCCGGGACGATTTCTTCGCCGCCTACGATTATGTCCCCGACAAGTTCGCGGTGATGGTCGGCGCCAACAGCCAGTACACCGGCGAGTTTTCTTCGGCCGAAGTCGACTATATCGAATTTCTCTCCGAAGCGGAAGCGGCCCGCCGCCAAACCCAATTCCAACCCTGAAGGAACCTCTTGTCCATGTCCAGCTACTCCATCTTCGACGGCCCCGGCGGCCTGCCGATGGTCCGCATCGCCAACGCCTTCGCGGAGGCGGAGGTTTCCTTCTACGGCGCCCAGGTCCTGCGCTACCAGCCGCGCGACGCCCGGCCGGTGCTGTGGGTCAGCGAACAAAGCGTCTACCGCTACGGCAAGGCGATCCGGGGCGGCATTCCGGTCTGCTGGCCGTGGTTCGGCGCCCATCCGGGCGACCCGGCGCAGCCGGCGCACGGCTACGCCCGCATCCTGGCCTGGCCGCTGATCGAAGCAGTGGAGTTGCCGGACGGCGGCACCCGCCTCGGGTTCGCGCTGTCGCCGCAGGCGCTGGCCGAACGCATCGCCCTCCCCGATTTCGACGCGACGCTGTCGGTCACTGTCGGGCGGGAGCTCGAAGTCGTGCTCAAGGTCGCCAACCTGTCGCGGGTCCCTTTTCCTTACAGCGGCGCGCTGCACAGCTACTTCGCCGTCGGCGACATCGGCCGGGTCCGGGTGACCGGCCTCGACGGCGCGAACTACTTCGACGCGCCGGCCGGCGCGGAATGCGTTCAGGCCGGCGACGTGACCTTTGCGGGCGAAGTCGACCGGGTTTACCGTTCGGAAGCGGTCTGCGACATCGTCGACCCGGCCTGGGAACGCACCATCCGGGTCGCCAAGCGCGGCAGCGCTTCGACCGTGGTATGGAATCCGTGGATCGACAAGGCGGCCCGGATGAGCGACTTCGGCGACCGGGAATACCAGGGGATGCTCTGCGTCGAAACCGCCAACGCCCGCGAAGACGCGCGCACCCTCGCGCCCGGCGCGGCCGGCGAACTCGCCGCAATCATCAGCCTGCGATAGCCAGCAGGATGACGCCGGCCAGGATCAGCGCCAGCGCCAGCGCCTTGCCGCGGATATTGCGGTCGCGGAAATACCAGGCGCCCGCCGCAAAGGTCACCACGCAGCTCGACCGCCGCAGCAGCGACAGGATCGAAATGTGGATTTCCGGCATGCTGACCGCGTAAAAGTAGAGGTAATCGGCGACGATCAGCAATATCCCGGTGGCGGGAATGCTCCAGCGCCAGGAGAAA
>JAVBSD010000130.1:0-3346 GCA_031547325.1 Victivallaceae bacterium
AAATCACCATCATGCCGGCATTGGGAAACCACGCAGCGATGGGGCCGGAGGAGCTGGAACTGATGTTCGGCAGCCGGATTCCCCGCGGGCTGTTCCGGGTCCACGACTGGCGCAACGACGTGACGACCCTGGGCAGGGTGCCGGGGGAATTCCTGCGGCAACTTTCCGGCGGCCGGGTCGATTACGAGGTGGCGGTCCAGGTCAACAAAATTCTCTTCGGCGGCTACGACCTGATCCTGTCGATCGGCCAGGTGGTGCCTCACGAGGTGGTCGGCATGGCCAATTACACCAAAAACCTGATGGTCGGGGTCGGCGGCTCCGACATCATCAACAAATCCCACTTCCTCGGCGCGGTCTGCGACATGGAGCGGATCATGGGCCGCGCCGACACGCCGGTGCGGCGGCTGTTCAACCACGGCGCCGAAACCTTTCTCGGGGCTTTGCCGATCCACTACATCCTGACCGTGATGGCGCGCGACGCGGCCTCCGGCAAGATGGCGATGCGGGGATTTTTTTCCGGCGACGAGCCGGCGGTTTTCGAGCGGGCGGCGCGGCTGAGCGTCGCCGCCAACCTCGAACTGCTCGCTTGTCCGCTCAAAAAAGTGGTGGTCCATCTCGACAGCGACGAATTCAAGAGCACCTGGCTCGGCAACAAGGCGATCTACCGCACCCGGATGGCGATCGCCGACGGCGGCGAGCTGATCATCCTGGCGCCGGGCTTGAAGGAGTTCGGCGAGGACCCGGAAATCGACCGGCTGATCCGCAAATACGGCTACCGCGGCACTCCGGCGACGCTGGCCGCGACCGAAGCCAACGCCGATTTGCGCGCCAACCTCGGCGCGGCGGCGCACCTGATCCACGGCTCGAGCGAAGGGCGGTTCACCATCACCTACTGTCCCGGTCCGGGGCTGGAGCGCGCCGCCGTCGAGGCGGCGGGTTTCGCCTCCGGCGACCTCGGCGCGATGCTGGCGAAGTACGGTCCGGGGCGGCTCGCCGACGGCTTCAACGACGTCGGCGGCGAAGAAATTTTCTACATCAGCAACCCGGCGCTCGGCTTGTGGGCGCTCCAATCAGCTTTCGGAGAGTGAGTCATGGCCAGACGCAATCTATTGATCGCCCAATCGGGCGGTCCGTCGCCGGTGATCAACAGTTCGCTGCGGGGGGTGGTCGAAGCCGCCCGCGCCTTCCCGGACCGGATCGGCCGGATCTACGCCGGGCTTCACGGCATCGAGGGGGTGTTGACCGAAGAACTGCTCGATCTTTCGGCGCAATGCGAAGAGGAGATCGCCCTGCTCCGCAACACGCCGGCCGCCGGGGCGATCGGCACCTGCCGGTACAAGGTCAAGTCGCATCAGCGGGAAGACTTCGAGCGGATCATCGACGTGCTCAAGGCCCACGACATCGGTTATTTCCTCTACAACGGCGGCAACGATTCGATGGACACCGCCAACAAGGTGGCCAACCTGGCGCGCGAACGCGGTCTCGACCTGCTCGGCATCGGCGTGCCGAAAACCATCGACAACGACGTCGGCGACAGCGAATTCAAGCTGATCGACCACACGCCCGGCTACGGTTCGGTGGCGCGCTACTGGCAGATGATCGTCCAGAATGCCGAGGAGGAAAACCGCGGCAGCCGCCCCGCCGACCCGGTGCTGGTGCTCCAGGCGATGGGCCGCGCGATCGGCTATATTCCGGCGGCGGCGCGTCTGGCCGACCCGAAGCGGGAAATGCCGCTGCTGATTTTTCTGGCCGAGAGCCGATTGTCGCTGCCGGAGATGGCCGAACGGATCGCCGCCGAAGTCCGGGCGCGGGGGCGGGCGGTGGTGGTGGTCAGCGAGGGGTGCGACGTCGGGGATCTCGGTTTTGCCCGCGACAGCTTCGGCCACGCCCATTTCGGGGCGAGCCAAACGACGGTGCAGCAGGCGCTGGTCAACTACCTCAACGCTCACGGGTTGCCGGCCCGCGGTTCGGCGCGCGGGCAGACCTGCGGGACCGACCAGCGCGACACGGCGATCTACGCTTCGACGGTGGATCTCGATGAGGCGTACCGGGTGGGGCAGCAGGCGGTGCTGCTGGCGGTCGGCGGCGTTCACGGGCGGATGGCGACGATTTTGCGTGAGCCGGGGTTGATTTACCAGGTGCGTTATGACGGGGTGCCGTTGGAGCTGGTGGCCAATTCCGAGCGGAGCTTCCCGGCGGGGTGGATTACTCCGGACAAGGCGGACGTGACGGATGAGTTTCTGGCCTATGCGCGTCCTCTGACCGGCGAGGATTTTCCGAGCGTGCCGGTGGTGGCGGGGCGGCAACGTTTTGCGCGGCTGGAACCGGTGTTTGCCGGCAAGCGCCTTCCGCCGTACACGCCGGAGGCCAACCGCAAACCATAAAAAAATCTCCCAAGCGCAAAAAAAGCGGAATATGTAAAAACTTTCGTGGAAACGTGGAAGTTTTCACCGTTCTTCACGCTATAATATTGAAAAGGGGGATGACCGATGAATCTCAAAGACCGTTTATGGCTGTGGTGTCACAATGCCGGGGTGTACAATACGATACCGGGGCTCGGGCAATCGCACCATTCGCCCGCCGAGGCGGCGCGTTGCATGGGGTTGCGCAATCTGCTGATGGTGGTTTACGGGGACAAGCCGGAACCGCCGTTCGCTCCGGTCCAGCGCGAGCTCGCCGCTTTCGACCGGGTGGTCTGGTCGGTCATCGGCGACGCGGGCAGCCACCGCAACCACGTCCAGACCGACGTCGGCGAAGTGGTGGCGCTGCGGCGGGAATTTCCCAATATCGCCGGCGGCATCATGGACGACTTCTTCAACTCCGACCGTCCGGATTTCGCGTTGAGCGACATTGTCGGCGAGCTGCACCGGGCCGGGCTGCCGTTGTGGGTCGTGCTTTACGACCTCGATCTGGGCCGTGAAAACCTGACGGAAAAGCTCGGGTTGTGCGACGTGGTCACCTTCTGGACCTGGAGCGCGGCCAATCTGCCGAAGCTCAAGGACAACATGGCCCGCGTCAAGGCGCTGGCGCCCGGTAAATCCATTGTCCTGGGGTGTTATCTGTGGGATTTCGGGGGGCTCGCCGAAATGAGTGTCGCGAATATGGAGTTTCAGTGCGGGCTTGGCCGGGAATGGCTTGCCGACGGCACCATTGACGGGATGATCATGTTGGGAAGCCCATTGGTGGGGATGGATTTGCCGGCCGTCGAGTGGACCCGGGACTGGATCGCCTCTCTCGAATAAAAAATAAAAAATGATGTGCACCCCAAAAGTTGGACAAACTTTGGGGGGCACATCACTTCGGGCGCCCCTTTTTTTATTTTATTTTTTCAGGTTCAGGGAAACCA
>JAVBSD010000340.1:0-3406 GCA_031547325.1 Victivallaceae bacterium
CCACCAGCAAAAAAGACAAACTTCAGGCCAAGGCCGCCCTTGAGGCTTTCGAGGCCGAGCAGAAATACAAGATTTTCGAACTGGCCACCCAGCTCGAAGAACGCACCGGCCTGGAAACCCGGGTCACCATCCTCGGCCACCTGCAGCGGGGCGGCAAGCCGTCCAGCAACGACCGCTTGCTGGCCACCCGGCTCGGCGCGGCCTGCTGCGAGGCGGTGATGACGCAGCAATACGGCGTAATGGTTGCGGCGCGCGGCGAAATGACCGAGCTGGTGCCGCTGGAAAAGGTCGCCGGGGTGCGGCAGGAGATTCCGCTCGATCATCCGTGGCTGAAGGCGGCGCGCGGCATCGGCATCAACTTCGGCGACTGAAAAAAGAAAAAATGAAAAAAGGGCCGCCCTTTGGGCGGCATGGTCCAGGTTGGACTTTGCTGGTGCGATCCAACTGCATAAGTTGGTCGCCCGCCTAAGCGGGCGAAACTCTAAGGAAGCCCGGCCGCGCCACCGAAGCGCGAACCGACAACCTCAAAGACAGTCAAGAAAATGCCATTGGAAATCGAACGCAAATTTCTGGTCCGGCCCGGCTGGCTGCCGGAGACGCCCGGCGTGCCTTATCTCCAGGGCTACCTCACCGGCGCCGGCGAGGTGACCTTGCGGGTGCGCCTGGCCGGCGACAAGGCTTTTCTGACCATCAAGGGACCGCCGGTCGGCATCAGCCGCAGCGAGTACGAATATCCGATTCCCCCGCAGGACGCCAAGGAAATGCTGGCGACCCTGGCGCGGGGCGGAATGGTCGCCAAATACCGCCATCATGTCGAATACGCCGGCAAACTCTGGGAAGTCGATGTGTTCAAAGGAGCCAACGCCGGATTGGTGATGGCGGAGATCGAACTGGCCTCGCCGGAGGAGGAATTCGCGATTCCGGAGTGGATCGAACGCGAGGTTTCCGACGATCCTTCCTACAGTAACCGCGCCCTGGCCTCATACCCGTGGAGCAAACGCGATATTGGCGGTTGAGTTTCACATCACTCCGGCCGGCAACATCGCGGTGTCGCCGCGCGGCGGAGGTGAAGCCTGGCGGGAGATTTTCACCGGCGGCAACGGTCTTGGTCTGCTGCGGATGCTGGCCCCCGACGCGCCGGAGCCGGGCGACGGAGCGGCCGCCGGCTTCATCCGCAACCGGGCGTGTGACTTCGCCGAACGCATCGGCCGCGCCGCCGCCGTCGTTTCCGACGCCGACGCGGCGGAATTTCTCGCCGCCCTGCGCCCGAATACGGCGGAGCTGACCGAAGGTCTCCGGGGCGCCCCATGGTTCACCGGCAGCGAATACCTGACTTGCGATGTCCTGCTGCGCTGGCACCGCGAGCTGGAAGCCGCGGCGCTGAAAGCGATTCGCGACTCCGGCCTGGACCCCGTGGCCTGGCTGCGCGAATACAATCCCATATGGCGCGAAATCGGAAAAATCGTGCTGCACCTGGCCGAAAACAAGCGCGATCCGGCCGGCGACAAGCCCTTCGCCTTCCTCGCCACCTTCGTCTACCGGCTCAACCGCAACGAACAACCGAAGCATCTGCCGCTCGGGGCGGCGCTGAAAACCTATGCCGGGGACCCGGCGGCGCTGCTGACTTTGCTGTCGCCGCTGGAGGAGGCGGCGCGGCGGATTCCGCTGATCGGACGCCTGCTCCAACGCAAACGGATCTTCCAGGCCGAACTGTGGAGCGCCGGCGAAGCTTATGAATTTCTCCAGGCGCTGGGCGAACTCGAAGCGCTGCACATTCAGCTCCGAATCACCAATCTGTGGCAAAAGGCCCCGCCGAAACTGGCGGTGGCGGTCGAAATCGATTCCGAACGTTCCGCCCGGCTGGGAGCGCATTCGCTGCTGCGTTTTTCGGTCGGCGCGGCGCTCGGCGACCGGAAACTGGACAAAGATGAACTCGACGCCCTGCTCGCCGGGGCCGGCGGCCTGGTCCGGGTCAAAGGCCAATGGGTGGTCGCCGAGCCGGAAAAAATCGGCCGGCTGCTGGCGCGTTGGAAACAGGCGGAAAAGCTCGAACTCGAACGCGGCCTGCCGCTGTTGACCGGCTTGCGGCTGCTGGCCGGGGCCGGACGGGCGCCGCTCGGCATGGCGCTGCCGCCGGAGCCTGACGGCGCCGGCATCCTCTTCTCCGCCGGCGCCAACCTCGCCGGATGGCTGCGCCGCCTCGACGAAGAGGCCGCTCCCGTTCCGATCCCCGATGAACTCGCCGGCCTGCTGCGCCCTTACCAGCGCGACGGCGTGGCGTGGCTGTGGCGAATCGGCGAACTCGGCTTCGGCGGCTGCCTCGCCGACGACATGGGCCTCGGCAAAAGTCTCCAGACTCTATGCTGGCTCGAAATGCTGCGGCGGCGCGGCGACCTGACGCCGTTGCCCGCGCTGCTGATCGTCCCGGCGTCGCTGCTGGAAAATTGGCGGCAGGAGGCGGCAAAATTCACGCCGGCGATGCGTTTCGGCATCCTTCATTTGCAATCACTGACCCCGGAGGAGCGGGCGGCCTGGGACCGCAACCCGACAGGCTGGCTCGCCCAATACGACCTGGTGGCGACCACCTATGCCATGGCGGGACGGCTCGAAGCGCTGGCCAGGATGGAATTTCCGGCGGTCATCGCCGATGAAGCGCAGGCGATCAAAAATCCAACCTCGGCGCAAAGCCGGACGGTGCGCGCCCTCAAGGGCGGCCGGCGTCTGGCGTTGACCGGAACGCCGGTCGAAAACTCACTCAACGATTTGTGGAGCATCTTCGACTTCGCGGTTCCGGGGCTGCTCGGAAGTTCAAACGACTTCCGCGAAGTGGTTCGCGACCTGGCCTCCTCCCCCGACGGCTACGCTCCGTTGCGGCGGCTGATCCGCCCGTTCCTCCTGCGCCGCATGAAAACCGACCGCACCATCATCGCCGACCTGCCGGACAAAAGCGAAGTGCTCTGCCACTGCCGTCTGACTCCGCTGCAGGCGGCGCTCTACCAGCGAACGCTGCGGGCGATGGCGCAGGAGCTGGATTCGACCGACGCCAACAGCCGCCCGCGGGTGGTCCTGGGAGACCTCGGGCAAATCAAACAAATCTGCAACCACCCGGCCCACTACGACGTTTCCGGCCCCTATCCGGCCGAGGCCAGCGGCAAATTCCCGCGCCTGGCGGAACTGGCCGCCGTCATCGCCTCCCGGCGCGAAAAAACCCTGGTGTTCACTCAATTCCGCGAAATCATCGAGCCGTTGCACGACCTGCTGGCCGCCGAATTCGGCCGCGCCGGCCTGATTTTGCACGGCGGCACGCCGGTGGCGAAGCGCGCCGAACTGGTACGCGAATTTCAACGCGAATCGGGCGCGCCCTTTTTCATCCTGTCGCTGCGGGCGGCGGGAACCGGGTTGAACC
>JAVBSD010000146.1:0-2914 GCA_031547325.1 Victivallaceae bacterium
CGGACTCTTCACCACCGCCAACTGGGACATCGACGCCGACCACTTCGACCAGCATCCGTTCGCGATGCTGCCGGAGGGAATGCCGGTCTTCGCGCTGGTCCCGCCGGAACGGCAGCGTTTTTACAGCGACCGCTTTCAGGGCGCGGTGCTGTCGCGGCGCAGCCTCGGCGAAACCGCGGTGGAGCTGCTGGCCGACGAAACCATTTCCGGTACCACCATCACCAGACAACTCGAATTTTATCACTCTCCGAGAAAGGATTGATCCAACATGTTCGAATTCATCGACGCCCACGCCCATGTCTACCGGATACCGGTGCCGTTCGTGACCCAATTCTGCACCCCGATCGAGCTTCTCGATCGTTATGACTCCGAAGGCATTGCAATGGGCGCCCTGCTGCCGATCGTCAGCTCGGAAATCTACTTCCCGCAGCCCAATGAAGACATTCTCGAAATGGTCGCCCAACACCCCGACCGTTTTTTCCCCTTCTGCAACATCGATCCGCGGCTGCTGACCAACAGCGCCGACGCGCCGCTCGATTCGGTGCTCGCCCACTACAAAGCGGCCGGCTGCAAGGGCATCGGCGAAATCATGCCCAATCTGTCGATGGCCGACCCCAAGGTCCAGAACCTCTTCAAATGCGCCGAGGCGGTCGGGTTGCCGGTGACCTTCGACGGTTCGGACCGCCCCGAGGGCGACTTCGGGCTGTACGACGAGGTCGGCATGCCTTTCCTCGAACATTCTTTGCAGCGTTTTCCGAAGCTCGACTTCATCGGCCACGGCATGTGTTTCTGGGCCGAACTGGGCGTCCTGGACCGGCCGGCGCAGCGCAAAACCGCCTTCAAGCCCGACGGCGAACAGGTCGGCTGGGCTCCGACCTCCCCGCCCTGGAAGGGCGAAGGGACGGCGATCCAGCTCTTCCGGGAGTATCCCAACCTCTACGGCGAACTCTCCGACGCCTACGCGCCGCTGATCCGCGATCCCGAATTCGGCGCGAAATTCCTGACCGAATTCCAGGACCGGCTGTTTTTCGGCACCGACATTTGCAGCTACCGCCACCGCTTCTATCTCAAGGAACTGCTGATCGATTGGCGCGACCGGAAACTGATCACGCCGGAGGTGTTCCGCAAGATCGCCCGCGGCAACGCGATCCGCTTCTTCCAACTGCCGGAGGTTCTCGGATGAACTGCGCCAGCGACGCCATGCAGATGTGGCCGAACCCGCCGGCGGCCTTCCGTTCCGCGCCGTTGTGGTCGTGGAACGGCAAGCTCGACCCGGAGGAGCTGTTGCGCCAGATCGCGATCTTCGACGAAATGGGCGCGGGCGGGTTCTTCATGCACGCCCGGCTCGGGCTGGACACCGAATATCTGTCGCCGGAGTGGTTCGCCTGCGTCGACGCGGTGGTCGGCGAAGCCGAAAAACGCGGCCTCCACGCCTACTTGTACGACGAGGACCGTTATCCCTCCGGCTTCGGCGGCGGACTGGTGGTCGCCGATCCGGCCCTGCGCCAGCGGCGCATCTTCCACGCCGAAAACCCCGAAACCCTGCCGGACAACCCGGTGCGCTGCTTCGCCGCCAGAATCGGCGCCGGCCACACCGCCTCCGGCGTCCGGCTCCTCGCAGCACCCGACGCGCCGCTCCAGCCGGGCGAAAGCCGGATCGTCTTCTCCGAAGGAGAGATGCAGCACACCTCCTGGTACAACGACCTGTGCTACATCGACGCGCTGAACCCCGAAGCGGTGCGCAGCTTCCTCGAATCCACCCACCAGCGTTATTTCGAACGCTACGGCGACAAATTCGGCTCGGTGATTCCGGGAATCTTCACCGACGAACCCCACTACGGCTTCGTCGCCTGCAAGCTCGACTGGGAAAATGAACAGGTCTACTCCTCGCCGTGGAACGCCAAAGTCCGCGATCTGATCCTGGAACGCCGCGGCTACGACATCCTCGACCGGCTCATGGAGCTCTTTTACGACGTCGAGGGCGTCGAACTGTCGCAGGCGCGCTACGACTACCTCGCCGCCATCACCGAACTGTTCATCGACGCCTACTTCCGCCAGACCGGCGAATGGTGTGACGCCCACAACCTCAAATTCACCGGCCACGTGATGGGCGAGGACAACCTGGCCAGCCAGTGCTGGAACTCCGGCAGCGCGATGCGCGCCTACGAATACATGTCGATGCCGGGCATGGACCTGGTGCGCCAGACCATGCGCTGCTATCTGGTGGCCAAGCAGTTGAGTTCGGTGGCCCGCCAGCTGAATAAACCGGTGTGCCTCACCGAATGCTACGGCTGCACCGGCTGGGATTTCCCGCTCTACGGCCACCGCGCGCTCGGCGACTGGCAGGTGGCGCTGGGCATCAACTTCCGGGCGCCGCACATCGCCCACTACAGCCTCAAGGGCGAGATGAAACGCGATTTCGCCGGCGGCTACTCCTATCATATGCCGTGGCACGGCGAATACAAGGCGGTCGAAGACTACTTCGCCCGGATCAACCTGATCCTGACCGGAACCGAAAAACTGCGCGACATCCTGCTGGTCTCCCCGGTGGAATCCGCGTGGATGCTGACCCGGATGGACTTCTGCCTGTCGCCGGCGATGCTCGAATTCGACGCGGACTTCCAGGAGGTGATGGACGAATTGTTCCGCCGGACGCTGGACTTCGACCTCGGCGACGAGGAGCTGATGGCCAAATACGGCGCGGTGGACGCCGGCGGCAGCCTGGTCCTCGGCGCGGCAAAGTACCGCGCGGTGGTGCTGCCGCGGATGCTGACCATCCGATCGAGCACGCTGGAGCTGCTGGAACGCTTCCGCCGGGCCGGCGGCACGGTCATCCTGACCGGCCCGCCGCCCGCCTGCGTCGACGGCGTCCCGGCGGAGCGGACCTTCCAGGAACTTTCACGTGATTTGAACG
>JAVBSD010000404.1:0-7323 GCA_031547325.1 Victivallaceae bacterium
GCGGCGGGCGACCAGCCTACGCGGCTGGACCGCGCCAGGTGGGACCCACCTGGACCCTGGCCTTGCTTCGCGGCGGCCGACTATTTTTTGTTTTTTTGTTTTTTTGTTTTTTTTGTTTTTTTATTCGAGAATCAGGCGGCGCAAGTCGGCAGGCGGCAATTCCCCCAACAACGCCCGCAACACCCCAAACCTCTCCGCACTCCGCTCCCTCATCCCGGCAATCAACTCCCCCGCCGTCGAACCATCCCACTCCTCCAACCCCTCCTCGCCCGCCAAAACAAAAGCAGCCGCAAAATCCGCCACCTCCCCATCCCCAAGCGTCCGCACCACCCCACGCACCGAAGCCTCAAAATTCGAAACATCCCCCAACCTTAACCGCACCACCCCAGGCTGCCGATCCCGACACAACTCGTCAACCGTAAATTCATCGAGACGCCCCCGCGCCACCGCAAACCCCGCCGCATCACGCTCCCGCGCCAACTCCACCACCGACACAACATCCACACCGTCAAAGACCTCCAACCCATCCCCCTCCAGCAAATCCACCGCCGCCAGAAAATCACGCACGTTCTCCCCGTCAAGCAACTGCAACGCCAGAAATACCGACTCCTCCAACGCCTCCGCCGAAGCCGCATCAAGCACCAACGCCGGCAACCGTTCCTCACGAAGCCCCTCCACCACCTCCGGTTCAACCTCCTCGGGACGCGCCGCAATCTGTTCGCGCAACCGCCCGACATCGGCGGCGGCAAACTCCCGCTTCAATTCATCGAACATGATCGCGTCACATTCCCGCGCCAAAGCAATGACCCCCGCCGCGTCCAACCCGTCGAGCATCTTCGCCGCCTCCTCCTCCCCGCGCCCCTCCGAAACCACAATGACCGCCGCCGACAAACCGCACAACGTGTCGTCGTCCGCCGCAACCAACATCGCAGTCAGGGAATTGCGCAACGTCGCCCGGGTCGAACCGTCGACCGCCGAAACCGCGGCGCCAAGGTGACAGGCCCCGAAAAATATCACGCCCAAACAATACAGAAAACGCATTCGCTTTACTCCCCCATTCGAATTTTTCCGGCCAGCCCGGCACGGTATTCGGCTTCGAGAATGTCCCCCATCATTCGCCAGTCGAAACGCTCGCGAACCAGCCCCCGGCCCCGTTCGCCAAGCCGCACCGCCAACTGCGGATCGGCAAGCAGCTCATGGGCGCGGCGAGTCACCGCATCGACGTCTTCAGCCTCGACACAGTAGCCGGTTTCACCGTCGAGAATCACCTCCGGCGTGCCGTCGAGCCGGAAGCCGATCGCCGGCTTGCCGGTCGCCAACGCCTGAACCACCGAACGCGGCAAGCCCTCGCGCAACGACAGATGCCATAATTGGTCGGTCAACGCCAGATATTCGCCCACCCGGTCCGGCGCCACCAGCCCCGCGAAATGAAAACGGTCCCGGACGCCGGCACGGTCGAGCTCGGCGTCGATTTCACCGCGCATCGGCCCGTCCCCGATCACCAGGAAATGCACCGGCGATCCCTCCCGGATCAACCGCGCCGCCGCCGGAATCACGAATTCGTAACCCTTCAGCGGAAAAAGCCGCGCCAGCGTTCCCACCACCGGCACGCCTTCGGGAATGCCCAGGCCGGCCCGCAGTTCCGAGTCCGGCCGCGCATTCAAAAACAACTCGAGACGCATCCCGGAATACACCACCCGGTACTTGTCGCGCGGCGCGACGCCGGCCTCGACACACTGATCGACCATCGCCTGCGCCACCGCGAAAATCCGGTGGCACCGCCGCCCCGCGCTGCGCTCGGCGGCGATGTAAAGACGATTTTTCCACGCCTTTTCGTAGGGGTGGAAGGCCTGCCCGTGCACGGTGTGGGCGATGAAAGGCACCTCCGCGCGCCACGCCGCGGCCCGCCCGATCACCCCCGCCTTGGAGCTGTGGGTATGCACCACGTCGAACCGGCGGTCACGGAAAAAACTGCGCAGCGCCCGTTCGGCCCGCCAGTCGCGCCACGGATTGAGCTCGCGCACCAGATGCGGCATTTCGACGATTTCGACCGGCGGCAGCTCGGTCCGGCGCAGCAGTTCGCCCTCCGGCCCCGGCGACGGACCCGTGACCAACACCGGCTGATGGCCGTTTTCCCAGTGCCGGATCACCGACAGCAGGGTGTTCTCCTGGGCGCCGCCGACAATCATCCGGGTGATGACGTGACAAATTTTCAAAGGCCGTTGATTGTTCACAATGACAGCTCCATCATTTCCGGACGGCTGGACATCACGCGCTCCACGCGGCCGAGCTCCACGCCGTCCCGGAGCACCGCCAGCCAATCCTGTTGTAAATGTAACTCCAATTCACCGCCGTGCAACCCCAGAATCAGCCGAAAACACTCTTTTTCCGGCAATTCCAGGCGGTAATCGGAATTGCGCCGCCCGTCGCCGGGACGAAATCCGCCGAACTCGACCTCCCCGGCGACCGCTTCGCGGACAGGGTTGCGCCGTCCCGCCGGCACGGTCAACACCACTTCGCCGACCTCGATGTTGTGCGCCATCGCCGCCAGACCGCGCCAGTCGTCGGTGAGATTGCCGGTCAGATACACGGCGTCGAGCCGCCGCAGGCCGCGCCGGGCCAGCCACCCGGCGGCCTCCCGCGCCGCCCGGTAATCGGTGATGACGCCCGCCGCGCGGGCCCGCTCCAGGGCCGGTTCGGCGATGATGACGGCCGGCCGGTCCCGGTAGGCGCCGCGCACCACCAGGATCTCCGGCTCCATGAACGCCGGCGCCGCCGCCCACCAGACCCCCATCGCCAATACCGGAATCCAGCCCGCCAACGCCCGCCGCCCCGCCAGCGCCAGCCAGAACAGCCCGCAGTAAAACACCATCATCTGCCACACCGCCGGCGCCGCCAGCCCGTTGCCGCCGACGCATTCGGCGGAAAACCTGACCACCCCGTCCATCAAGGCGGTCAATCCCGCGGTCACCCCGGAAGCGGCCGCCTCCACCCCCGGAATGCCCGTCACCAGCGACTGCAGCGCCGCCGCCGGATACAGCACGGTGATCACCGGGATCAGCAGAAAATTGGCCAACACCGAAACCGGCGCGAAAAGCCCCTGGTAATAGAGCACCAGCACACAGCCGCCGGCGTAAGCGACGACGGAACAGAACAGCATGGCAAACAATTTGTTGCGCACATTCAACGCAAATTTGACGGACCATTGACGGAAGGTTGACGGCGGCCGCCACAGGCGGTCGGCTTCCAGGGCTTCGCGCCAGCCGCGCTGGCATTCGACCGCCGCCACCAGGAGCGCCGTGACCAGGAAGCTGAACTGAAAGCCCATGCTCCACAATTCGCCGGGCCGCCAGCACAGGATCGCCACCGCCGCCAGCCCGACCCAACGGAGAGTCGGCGTCCTGGCCAGCGCCGAACGGCCGACGCACCAGGCGCCGAACATCAGAAACGCGCGCACCGCCGGCGTCTGCCACCCGGTCATCGCCACATAGAGCACCGCCAGCAGCGCCAGCCGGTAACGCCACCGGAAAGGACACCAGAACAGCGCCGCCAGCACCAGCATCCCGAGAATCCCGATGTGCAAGCCGCTGACCGAAAAAAGATGGATCACCCCGACCTTGACATAGTCCGCGACGTCGTCGTCGCCGATGCCCTGATAACAGCCGAACAGCAGCGCCGCCACGGTGTTCCGGGTCCGGTCGTCGGGCAGGCCGGCGGCGATCCGCCCGAGCAGCCAATCGCGCCCCCGCAGCAGCCATCCCTGAAGACCGCCACGGGATTCCTCCGCCGCGCCGGCCGCGTCGACGGCCAGCACCGCGCCCGAACGCCGCCACGGGTCCGGCCGCAGGGTTCCGGTGACGGTGAAGAGGTCGCCGTAAGCGGCTTTTTCGGGCAGCCCGTTCAGGCGGACCCGGCCGGCGGGAATCCCGTCGCCGGCCAGGCATTCGGCTTCGATCAACGCCGGATTGGGCAGCCAGCCGAGCGACCGCGTGCAGCGCGAATCGACGATGCGCACCCGATGGGCCTTGAGCCGAAGCGGCGCGAAGTCCGGATCGTTTTCATAATAGGCGGTGCGCGCCAGCCAGGCGCTCCAGGCGAGAACTCCGAGCAATACGCCGAACGCGCCGCAGCCGATGACGCGGCTCCAGGGGCGCTTCCGCCGCGCCAGCGCAACGCCCAACAGCAACAGCGCGGCCGAGGCAACGACCGTCCGCGCCATGCCGCCGCCGCCGGGGAGCAGAGCCACCGCGCCGACGCAGCCGGCGACCAGCGCCCAGACCGGCGGCGGCGGTTTCATCAGCCGTTGGCCGCCCCGGAATATTCGGAGACGCTCAAACGGCGGGCCCGCAGGGGATCGAGCAGGGTTTCCGGAATGCGCAGCCCGCCGCCGCCGACGCCGAGACTGATGTGCGGCTGGATGCTGCCGTGATAATCGCTGCCGCCGGATACCGCCAGGCCGAAACGCGCCGCCGCCTGAACGATCTCGATATTCTGCTCGGCCGCGAAACTCGAATAATACGCTTCGATGCCGTCCAGCCCCATCGGGACCAGCCGGGTCAGCATCCGGGCCAGCCAGTTGCGTTCGTTGCGGGTCCCCGAAACCGGGTGCGCCCAGACCGTCACCCCGCCGGCGGCGTGGATCACCTCGATCGCCGCCTCGGGCGGCGGCAGCTGCCGCGGCACGTAGGCCGGGCAGCCGCGCTTCAACAGCTTGTCGAAAACCTCGGCGATCGAGGCGAAACGGTAATTTTCCGCCAGCGCCCGCGCGAAATGCGGCCGCCCGATCGGCTGCGAGGTATCGCCGGCGAGCTCCGGCATGGTCACCGGGTAGCCCAGCTCCGAAAGCCGGGCCGCCAGGCGGCGGGCGCGTTCGAGGCGTTCGAGGCGCTGGGCTTCGAGGAAGCGGCTCAAATCCGGCGCGCGATGGTCGATGAACAGCCCGACGATGTGCAATTCGCGCGAGCCGTAGATGGTGGAGATTTCCACGCCGGGAATCCCCTCGGCGCCGCCGGCCTCCGCCGCGGCGAGAAACCGGTCGATCCCGGCGACGGTGTCGTGGTCGGTCAGCGCGACCGCCGCCAGATCGAGTTCCGCCGCCAGGCGGGCGATCTCTTCGGGGCGGTCGGCGCCGTCGGAACAGCAACTGTGAGTATGCAGATCAATGTATTTGTTCATAATCGGTAAATATACCCCGGAAACCGACAAATTGCAAAAAAACCGTCTCCGGAGATTGAAAATAAGCGCGCACCATGGTATATTACCCCCCGGCATCTGATATAATGGCAATTTTCGGGCCGCAGCCCGGGAGTGCGGTGATAAAATGGCTTTGTTCTCAGAAAAATATATGACCCTGAAAAGTACCGGTTCCAACGGCGGGAAAAAGATGGAGATCCCCGACGGCGCCTGGCAGAAGTGTCGCCATTGCGGCCGGACCCTCTACACCGACCAGCTGGAAGAAAACCTCAATGTCTGCCAGAACTGCGGGTTCCACCTGCCGATGGACGCGATCGACCGCATCGAGTCGCTGGTCGACGCCGGCAGCTTCGAGGTGATGGACAGCCGCCTGAGCTCGGTCGACGCGTTGCAGTTTTTCGACTCCAAGAGCTACCGGGCCCGCCTCGCCGAGAGCGAGAAAAAAACTTCGCTCAGCGACGCCATCATCTGCGGCCGGGCCGAACTCGAAGGCCACCGGGCCATGCTCGGAGTGATGGATTTCCGCTTCATGGGCGCCAGCATGGGTTCGGTGGTCGGCGAGAAGATCACCCGGCTGATCGAGCGCGCCACCGAGGAAAAACTGCCGGTCATCCTGGTCGCCGCTTCCGGCGGCGCCCGGATGCAGGAAGGCATCCTGTCGCTGATGCAAATGCCCAAAACCTGCGCCGCGCTGGAACGGCTGGCCGAAGCGCGGCTGCCGTACATCGTGGTGCTGACCCACCCGACCTACGGCGGCGTGACCGCCAGCTACGCGTCGGTCGGCGATGTGATTTTCGCCGAACCGGAGGCGATGATCGGCTTCGCCGGTCCCCGGGTGATTCAGGAAACCACCAACTCAAAATTGCCCGAAGGCTTTCAGACTGCCGAGTTTCTGCTGGAAAAGGGACTGATCGACCGGGTGGTGGAACGGAAAAATCTGCGCCGGGAAATGATTCAGTGCCTTGAATATTTCGGAAAGTAGTGTATTGTAGCTAAATCGCCGCCGGGCCGGACCCTGTGCGCTGCGGAAAGGCCAACCGAGTCAGGTGGGGAACCAAGCAGCTCTAAGCCAAGAAGCAGGTGCTGCAGGTAATCTGGTCCGGCGGCGTTCTTTTTCTTCACAACCGACAGATTGGGAACAGCCGATTCGATGAGCGACAACCTACGCATTGACGGACGCGCCGCCGACCAGCTGCGCCGGGTCAGGATGACCCGCAACTACCTGAGCCACCCGCTGAGCTCGGTGCTGATCGAATTCGGCGGCACCAAAGTCATTTGCGCGGTCAGCCTCGACCCCAAGGTCCCCGGCTGGATGAAAAGCCAGAAGGTCCCCGGCGGATGGTTGACCTGCGAATACGGGATGCTGCCCTCGGCCACCGGCGAACGCTTCGGCCGCGAGGCCACCGCCGGCAAGCAGGGGGGACGCACCGTCGAAATCCAGCGCCTGATCGGGCGCAGCCTGCGTTCGGTGATCGACCTCGAAGCCTTCGGCGCCAACACCTTGTACATCGACTGCGACGTGATCGACGCCGACGGCGGCACCCGCTGCGCCTCGATCACCGGAGCTTCGGTGGCGCTGGCGCTGGCGATGCGTTCCGGCCCGATGCGCCGCCTCGCCGGCGAAAACAAGCCGATGCGCGAACTGGTGGCGGCGGTCAGCGTCGGCATCGTCGGCGGCCAGATGATGCTCGACCTCAATTACCCGGAGGATTCCCAAGCCGAAGTCGATATGAATGTGGTGATGACCGAATCGGGCAATCTGGTCGAGGTCCAGGGGACCGCGGAACGGCGGGATTTTTCGCGCCGCCAGCTCAATGAAATGCTCGACCTGGCCGAATCCGGCCTCAAAACCATCTTCGAACTTCAACGCAAGGCGATCTACGGCCCGGCCGAGACCAAAGAGACGGACCCCAAGCGCCGGAATCCGGCGCCGGCCCAGCTCAACAATCTCGGCGACGCCCTGCGCGAACTGAACATCTGAGGAGGGAGCCGATGGCGGAATATCAGGTAATCGCCCGTAAATGGCGTCCGCAGCGCTTCGCCGACCTGGTCGGCCAGGAGCACGTGGTGCGCACACTCCGCAACGCCATCCGCCAGGATCGCATCGCCCACGCCTATCTGCTGGTCGGT
>JAVBSD010000327.1:0-2615 GCA_031547325.1 Victivallaceae bacterium
CATGATCTGGCGCGACCGGATTCCGCCGAAGGGCAACTACTTCGACACCTACGATCCGACCATCCTGCAGGTGCTGCTTTCGGCGAAAATGTACGGCCCGGTACAGGGGCTGCACGACATGGCCTGGGGACAGGCGGATACGGACATCGGCACCTACTGGACGCTCCTGGCCTTCCGCCAGCGCCAGCTGTGGGCTTTGCTGCTGGCGAACGACATCCAGCTGCAGGGCGGAGCCTCCCAGGGCTTCGAGACCCTGCGTTACCTCTGGCTCGACTTCTTCGGCATCGCCGAAGCGGATGTGGAATTCCTGCCGTACTGGGCGAAGGAGCCGGCGGCCGTCTTCGCGCGGGCCTACTGGCCGCGGCCGGCAGGCAACGAAGAGGACCGGAGCTCCAAGGGGTACGCTTCGGCCTACCTGCGTCCCGGCAAGGCTCTGCTGATCCTGATCCGCGACGCCGACAACAATTACTGGGGCGACGCGGAGTGCGAATTCATCATCGACCGTGAAAAGCTCGGCCTGCCCGCGGAAGGTCCGCTGAAGGCGACCGACCTGGAGAGTTTCGGGCGAACGCCGAAAGGCAAGCTCGAAGGAAATCGTCTGACCGTGCCGATCCAGGTGGACAACTTCGCGGCGATTCTCCTGGAAGCGGAAGCGTCCGCGGAGGCGCGGTGATGCGGTTGCGATACCTTGCCCGGCGCGTCTTCCCGGCGCTGGCCGCCGGATGGGTGACCGGGGCGTCCGGCGCCGGGCTGGAAGAGGAGTTGCTTTTTTACGCCGGGTTCGACCGGGACACCCGGGCGGATTACGCGCGGGGCAGTTACGATCCGGCCGTTTCCGGAAATCCGGCCATCGTGCCGGGAAAATTCGGCAATGCGGTCAGCTTCGGCCGCTTCGCCGACGCGTTGTCGTATGCCGTGGACAAAAACCTGTACCGGGAGACCGGGACGATCTCTTTTTGGGCGCGCGAGGATGACGGCAGTGCGGATGCGCCGCTGTGGAATCCCTTCTTTCAATGGCTCGGCGTCAGTGAAGTCTTCGTCGTCGGCCGCCAGTGGCATCCCTCCGAATATACCGCCGCCCTGTGGCGCGACGGCGGTGTGATCGCCATGACCGGAGGGACGGAAACTTCGCGCGTCCAGCCTTCCGGCGTCTGGCGTCATTATGCGGTGACCTGGCAGCGCAACGCGCTGCGCCTGTTCCGCGACGGCGAACTCACAGCGCAGGTGATCGGCGCGGACTTTTATCTCAGGCGTCCCCTGGACCGCTTCACGGTCGGCCGGACGGCCGAGCCGGAAAAAAATGCCGACGGCTATCATACGGGGCTGGACCTGAGCTGGAGCGATCCGGTGAAGGCGCGGGAACTCGGGCTGGGCGAACGCCGAACCGGCGCTTTCGCACTGGATGAACTGGCGATCTTCGATCGCGCCCTTGACGGCGCGGAGATCGCCCTGCTGGCCTCCGGTCCCTTGCCGCAGGTCAAAAACCGGCCGGTCGAGTCCGCTTTGGCGCTCGACGCGCTGGTCCTGGCCGGGCGCGAAGCCGTCCGGGTTTTCCCGATTTTGGGCGCGTCTTTCGAGGCCGGGGAAACGGTCGAGGCGCACTTGTGCGCGCCCGACGGCACGGTTCTGGAAAAAACCTTCATTGCCATACATCGGGACGGTCCCGAATTCGGGTGGCTGAGCCTCGCCGGCCGGTCGCCCGGCCTTTATGAAGTACGCGCCGCGCGGCTGGACCGGGCGGGAACGCCGTTCGGCGCCGTCGCCCGGACCGTGATCGAGCGGCCGGTGCCGGACGCCTGGCTGGGCAACACCCTCGGCGCGGACGATGTGGTGCTTTACGGTTTTGAACCGCTGCGGGCGGCGGGAAACCGGGTCGATCTCTGGGGCCGCTCCTACTGGTTTGAGCAGTCGGTATTTCCGGCGCGCATTCTCAACCAGGGACATGAGGTGCTGGCCGCACCGGTGCGCTGGTCGGTGAGCTCGCAGGGCCGTGCCGCTGAATTGCAGACGTCGCATATGGAAGCGGTTTCGGCGTCGCCGACCCATGCGGCGTACCGCTGCGAAGGGACTTTGGGGCCGCTGCGGCTGACCGGCGAAGTCCGCGTCGAATACGACGGCTTCATGAAATTCGAGGTCGAACTGACCCCGCCGCCGGAAGGCGTCCACATTGACGACCTGCGGATGCGCCTGGAGTTTCCCAAGGCCGAATCGGAGTTGTTCTTCTATACCAACCGCCGGACCTGCGACTGGCCGGAAAATGGCCAGATGTCCGTCACTCCGCTGGAAACCAACGGGGTCCTCACCGTCGGCAACGGCGACCGCTGCTTTCAGTGGCTGATCGAAAGCGACCAGTATTATTATCCAGAGGATGCGCCGAACGCCATCCAAACGGGCGAAACGGCCGATAGCCGCATCCTGGACACGGTGGTAATCGCTTCCGGGGTGACCGTGGCGGAGCCCATGAAGCTGGTCTTCGCCATGCAGGCCGGACCGGTGAAGGCCAGGCCGCCGCATGCGCGCGGCTGGACCAGCCTCGGCCGGCGCTACCTCGATCCGGTGCTGCACCGGAACATCACCCACACCTACGACTGGTGGGCGCGCAGCCCCGGCGAAAC
>JAVBSD010000073.1:0-9723 GCA_031547325.1 Victivallaceae bacterium
GTCGCCCAGGTCGGCGGTCGCCGCTTCGTAGGCGATGTTGACCGGGTGCTTCAGCGGCAGGTTCCAGACCGGAAAGGTTTCGAATTTGGCGTAGCCGGCCCGGACGCCGCGCCGGGACTCGTGGTAGACCTGCGAAAGACAGGTCGCCATTTTGCCGCTGCCGGGGCCGGGACCGGTGAGGACCACGATGGGCTTGTCGCTTTCGATGTATTCGTTGGCGCCGTAGCCGTCGTCGCTGACGATGGTGTCGACGTCGGTGGGATAGCCCTGGATCGCCCGGTGGGCGTAGACCGCCACACCGCGCCGCGCCAGCTTGTTCATGAAGGTTTTGACCGCCGGCTGATCGTCGAAACGGGTCACCACCACCGCTTTGACGGTCAGCTCCCAGTCGCGCAAATGATCGATCAACCGCAGGGTGTCCTCGTCGTAGCCGATGCCGAAATCGGCGCGCATTTTACGCTGGTCGATGGCGCCGGCGTAGATGCAGATCACGATGTCGAGCTGGTCCTTGAGGCGCTGCAGCAGCCGCAGCTTGACGTTGGGATCGTAGCCGGGCAACACCCGGGCGGCATGGTAGTCGAAGCCGAGCTTGCCGCCGAATTCCAGATAGAGCTTGCCGTCGAAGCCGGCGGCGCGTTCGAGGATGGCGGTGGATTGTTCCTGAAGATATTTTTCGTTGTCGAAGCCGTTTTTCTGCATGATGGATCCTGGAGCCGTGAGTGATCGTGAGGGTCCCGGTACTATATCATGGAGGGAGGGATTTTTCAAGCGGTGCGGCATGACGATTTTTCGGCTTTTTCCGCCTCCGGATTTGCCAAAACGCCGAAAGGGGTGTATCTTTAGAAGTTTACATATGCGTTAACCTCAACCACAGGGCTGTTTCGATGATGAATTGGGAAAATTTGTTCGTTTTGGGCGACGGGGAAACTCCGGTCGCCGTCACCGCCACCGAGGGCGTTCCCGCTCAGGAGGGCGCGGCGGAGGGTCCGGCTCAGGCGCAGAGTTCTGCTTCGGGGATGAGCACGATCATCATGATGCTGGCCATCATGGTGGTGATGTTTTTCTTTATGAGCCGCTCCAACCGCAAGCGGCAGCGGCAGCGCGAAGATATGCTCAAGCAGCTGACCAAGGGCACGCTGGTCGCGACCAATTCCGGCATGTTCGGCACCATCGTCGAAGTCCGCGAGGACTCCTTCATGATCGAAGTCGCGCCCAAGGTGATCATCGAATTCTCCAAGGCGGCGGTGGCGGTGCGCCGCGACGCCGAGGACGGACAGGCCAAGTCGAATTCGCTGGAAGACAAGAAGTAATTCGGAGCATCCAACCGCCGGAGAGTTCTCGATGAATAAAAAGCCTCTTTTGTTGCGCGCCGTCGTCGCGCTGATGGTGATCGCGGTTTTTGTCATTTCGCTGTTTCCGCTGACCGAGCGCGATTTTTACGACACCTTTCGGTCGTTGTGGAAGGATGTCAACGATCCGGTGCTGACCCAGGTCGAGATGCGGGCCCGTGAATTGCAGGCCGCCACCCCCGGGATGTATCCGTCCGCGGCGCTGGAAGAAGTCGCAAAGCGGGAAAAGGTCAATTTCGTCGACCGGGTCGACGGCAAGCAGTATCTGGACAACCGCGATGTCCTCGCCGAGGTTCGCAAGCTCACCGCGGCTTCGATCCGCCGCGGCCTCGACCTCGCCGGCGGCGCCGAATTCGTGATGCGGATCATTCCCGACGAGCCCTACGTGCGGGCGGTCGAGGAAGCGGCCGGCGATTCGGCCAAGCTGGCCGATCTGCAGCGCGGTTTCGACACCTCGCGCGACCGGGCGATCGAAATTCTCCGGCTGCGCATGGAGAAGAACCGGATCTTCGAGGTGGAAATCTACCCGATGGGCAGCGACATGATTTCGTTGCGCGTCCCGGTGGTCAGCAACGACGAAAAGGTGCGCATGCTCAATCTGGTCAAGATGAGCGCGCAGCTGCGTTTCGCCCTGGTCGCCGAAAACAACGCCGACCTGGTCGCGAGCTACGCCGCCGATCCGAATTTCCGGGCGCCCGGTTATTCGCCGCTGACCGACGCCGAAGGGCGGGTGTTCTTCGTCGCCAACCGCACCGAAATGCACGGGCGCGACATTTCCTACGCCCAGCCGGTCTCCGACGAGTTCGGACAGCGCTCGATCGCGCTGCGTTTCAACGCCAAGGGCGCGGTCGATTTCGGCAAGGTCACCACCAACAACGTCGGCCGCGAGCTGGCGATCATGCTCGACGACACCTTGTATTGCGCGCCGCGGATCAACGAGCCGATCATGGGCGGCAATGCTTCGATCTCCGGGAACTTTTCCCAGGAAGACCTGCGCGATATTTCCGACGCGCTGATGGCCGGCAGCATGCAGTACAAGCTTACCGAAGAGGCGGTCTTCGACACCGACCCGACCCTCGGCGCGGACAACGTCCGCAACGGGGTTTTTGCCGGGATCGCCGCGCTGGTGGTGGTCTTTCTGTTCATGGTTTTCTATTACCGCTTCGGCGGGTTGATCGCCTCGATCGCGCTCGGCGCCAACGTGGTGATGATCCTCGGCGCGCTGGCCGCCTTCAACCAGACGTTGACCTTGCCGGGAATCGCCGGCATCGTGCTGACCATGGGGATGGCGGTGGACATCAACGTGCTGATTTTTGAACGGCTTCGCGAAGAACAGCGCACCGGCAAGAGCCTGGTGGCGTCGCTCGACGCCGCTTATTCGCGGGTTTTGCCGGTGATTATCGACGCTTACCTGACCGCGTTCTTCACCGCCTTCATCCTGTTGAACGTCGGGACCGGCGCGGTCAAGGGCTTCGCGATCACCATGCTGATCGGGGTGTTCACCAGCGTCTTCTGCGGCGTGTTCCTGACCCGGTTGTGCTTCGACACGCTGGTGCAGCGCAATCCGGTCACCCGCTTCTGCGGCGTGATCGCCGGGATGTTCGGCCGCAAGTCCAAGGAAGACTGGCATCTGGCCAAGCTGACGCTGGTGACGCTGGTCCCGGCCGACGCCCGGATCAATTACCTGCGGTTCTGGAAGCAGAGTTTGATCATCGCCGCGGTGCTGTTCCTGGGGACGGCGGCGATTTTCGCGGTCCGCGGGGATGCGGCTTTCAGCATCGACTTCACCGGCGGCACCATGGTGACCTTCGACTACGACGAACGCGTTCCGTCGGCGGAAGTCGCCGGCACGCTGAGCCAGGCCGGTTACGGCGACGCCAAAGTCACCTACAAAACCAGCATTTCCGCCGGCGACAGCACCAAGGTTGAAATCCTGATCCGCAACAGCGATCAGGCGGGGGCGGCCGCCACCGACGCCGCGGGGAATTCCCTCGGCAAGGAGATCGAGGTCGCGTTGAACTCCGCTTTTCCGCAGGCGCATTTCTCGGGCGGTCAGGAGTCGGTGGTTTCCGGCCTGGTCGGCTGGGAGTTCACCAAGCGGGCAATCCTGGCGATCGGGCTGGCTTTCATCGGCATCGCGCTCTACATTTCGGTGCGTTACGAGTTCTCCTATGCGATGGCGGCGCTGGTGGCGATGATCTTCGACGTCACGCTGGCGGTCGGGGTTTTCCTGGCCACCGGACGGGAAATTTCGCTGGTGGTGGTCGCGGCGGCGCTGACCGTCATCGGGTATTCGATCAACGACAAGATCGTGATCTTCGACCGCATCCGCGAAAATCTCCGGCTGCGCAAGGACCTCACTTACATGCAGCTCATCAACATGTCGATCAACCAGACTCTGGCCCGGACGCTGCTGACCAGCGTCACCACCGCGCTGGTGTTGGCCGTGCTGTTGATTTTCGGCGGCATCGCGATCAACGATTTCGTGTTGGTGATGCTGCTCGGCGTGGTGATCGGGACCGTGTCTTCGATCTTTCAGGCGTGTCCCTTGGTCGCGATGTGGCATCGCCGCCGCGTCGGAGTCAGGGAGGACAACCGGATCGAAAACGCCGATTACGGCGACAACTGATCCCGAACGCCTCCGGTTTGACACCTCCCGCATCGTTCGGCACCGCCGTCGCGATGCGGGTGGTTCGTTTTGGGAGTTGTTACAGTTAATTTGATAAAGGCGTTGTTGGAATGAATTTGCTGATTATCGGGCGCGGCGTCTCCGGCGAAGCGGCGGGGGAACTGGCCCGCGCGTTGGGCTGGGGAGCCGAGTTGGTTGCCGACGGCGACCCGGAAGTCGAACGGATTGATTGGAGCCGGATTGACCGGGTGGTCGCCAGTCCCGGCGTCGGGGAGCGCTCGCAGCTGTTGAATCTGGCGCTCGAACGCGGCATCCCGGTGATCGGCGAATTGGAATTCGGCGCCGGGCATTTCCAGGGGCCGATGCTGGCGGTGACCGGCACCAACGGCAAAACCACCACCACCGAGCTGGCCGCCCATATTCTGCGCCGGCTCTACCCCGGCGAAGTGGTCGAGGCCGGCAACATCGGGACGCCGCTGTCGGCGGTGGCGGCGCAATGGCTCAAGGCGCCGCCGGAAAAATTGCCGCTGGCGGTGGTCGAGGTCAGCAGTTTTCAATTGGAGCGCACCGTCGATTTCGCGCCGATTGCGGCGGCGATCCTGAATATCGCCTCCGACCACCTCGACCGGTATCACGGTTCCCAGGAGGAGTACAGCCGGACCAAATACCGGATTTTCGCCAGGGTGCCGGAGGAAAACCGCATCGCGCTGCACGGCTTGCCCGGCGGCGCGGCGATGCGCTGGAGCGTCGACGCCGACGGGACGTTCCGTCATCTCGGACGGGCGGTGTTTCGTCAGGATGAGACCATGCTTCCGGGGAGTCATAACCGGGAAAATCTGTTGGCGGCGCTGGAGCTGGCGTCCCGGATGTTCGACGGGGAGCAGTTGACCGGCGCGGTGTTGCGTGAAGCGGTGACGACCTTCCGGGTCGGGCGCCACCGGCTGGAGTGTTTCGCCGAAATCGGCGACGTGGTCTGCGTCGACGATTCCAAGGCCACCAATCCGGCCAGCGTGGTCGCGGCGCTGAAGACGCTCGACCGGCCGGCGCGCCTGCTGCTGGGCGGTCTCGACAAGGAAATGGATTTCACGCCGATCGCCGAATGCGCGGACCGGATTGCCCGGGCTTATGTGATCGGCCGGTCGCGCCCCCGCATCATCGCGGCGCTGGAGGGGCAGGTCGATATGGTGTTCTGTTCCACGCTGGAAGAGGCGGCGGCGCGGATGGTGGAGGAAGCGCGACCCGGGGAGGCGGTGCTTTTGTCGCCGGCCTGCGCCAGCATGGACATGTTCAAGGACTACAAGGAGCGCGGCGATTGTTTCCAGCAGGCGTGTCTGGCGGCGATCATCCGCCGCGCCGGAGAGGGGAAGCGCTGAGCGATGAGAGTTTTCCGGGTTGTCTACAGCGTCTTCTTTCCGTTGGTTTTTCTGGTGTTTCTGCCTGGGCTGCTGTGGAAGTTGTGGCGTCGTCCGGGGTGGAAATCGACCTTCGGCGAACGCTTCGGCTGTTTCGGGAAGCGCCGGGAGGAGCTCGAACCATACCGCGGCTGCGTCTGGATTCACGCGGTGTCGGTCGGCGAAACGGTGTTGGCGCTGGCGTTGCTTCGGGCTTGGCGCGGGCGCAATCCCGAATGTAAATTCGTACTTTCCACCACCACGACCACCGGGCAGGCGCTGGCGCGCGAAAAAGCTCCGGAAGGGGTGGCGGTGATTTTCACGCCGCTGGATTTCGGGGGCGCGGTGCGCCGGACGCTGAAGCTGCTGCGGCCGGCCATGCTGGTGATCTTCGAAACCGAGATCTGGCCGAACCTGATTTTGCTGACCAAACGCTCCGGCGCCCGCCTGGCGCTGGTCAACGCGCGGATGTCCGACCATTCGGTCAAGGGCTACCGGCGCGGGCGGCGGATTTTCGGACCGCTGCTGGAGAACTTCGATTTCATCGGGGCTCAGAGCGACGCCGACGCCGAGCGTTTCCGGTCGGTCAGTCCCGGAGCGGCGGTCGCCGCCGTCGGCAACCTGAAATTCGACCAGTCGCTGCCGGAGAAGCTGGCGGCGGTCGATTATCGCGGTTATTTCGGCGCCGGCGGCGATATTCTGCTGGCGGCGAGCACGCATCCGGGGGAGGAAGAACTGGTCGCTTCCGCTTTTCTCGCGGTGCGCCGCGAATTCCCGGATTTGAAGCTGGTGCTGGTGCCGCGCCATGCCGAACGCGGCGGCGAGGTGGCCCAGCAGCTGGAACGTCTCGGCGTTTCCTTCGTCCGGCGTTCCCAGGCGCGCGACGGAGCGCCCGCGCCGGTCGATGCCGTGATCGCCGACACCACCGGCGAGATGCTGGCGTTGATGGCCGGGGCCGATTGGATCGTGATGGGCAAATCCCTGGCCGGCCATGATGAAGGCCACAATCTGCTGGAACCGGCGTTGCTCGGCAAGCCGATTTTTACCGGCGGAGTGCTGAAAAATTTTCGTTTCATTCTGCGGGTGCTTTCCGAGGCCGACGCCGTAATCGTCGTCGACGACGCGGCTTTGCCGGAGCGCCTGGCCGAAGCGCTGCGCCATCGCGAACGCGATCTGGCCTACGGCGAACGCGCCCGCGCGGCGCTGGCGCCGCACCGTGGCGCGACCGACAAGTTATTGACCCGATTGGAGGAACTCATATCGTGACCACTCAGCTTGCCGCGGCCAAGGTTGGCCGCATCACCGAGGCGATGCGCCATGTCGCCGCCGTTGAATACCTCGACCCGGAAGTGATTCGCGCCGGCGTCGCCGCCGGGCGCATCGTGATTCCGGCCAACCGCAATCACCAGTCGCTGGCGCCGGTCGGCATCGGGCGGGAATTGCGCACCAAGATCAACGCCAACATCGGCAACTCCACTTTGTCGAGCTGTCCGAAGCAGGAATTGGAGAAGCTGGCGGCGGCGCTGCGTTACGGCGCCGACACGGTCATGGATCTTTCGACCGGCGCCAACATCACCCACATCCGGCGGGAAATTGTCGGGCACAGTCCGGCGCCGATCGGCACGGTGCCGGTTTACGAAGTGCTGGCCCGCCTCGGCGGCGTGGCGGACGGCATCACCGAGGACCTGATCTGCGAGGTGATCACCGAGCAGGCGGAGCAAGGGGTGGATTACATCACCATCCATGCCGGGTTGCTGGCCGAACAGATTCCGCTGGCCCGCAAGCGCAAGCTCAAAATCGTCAGCCGCGGCGGTGCGATTCTCGCCAAATGGATGAAGCGGAAGGGAATGGAGAATCCGTTTTTCACCGCTTTCGACCGGATTCTCGAAATTTGCGCCGTCCACGACGTCACCTTGTCTTTGGGCGACGGCATGCGGCCGGGGTGTCTGGCCGACGCCGGCGACGAGGCGCAGTACGCCGAGCTCAAGGTGTTGGGCGATCTGGCGCGCCGCGCCCGTGCCGCCGGGGTTCAGGCGATGATCGAGGGACCGGGGCACGTGCCGCTGGATCAGGTGGCTGAACAAATGCGCATCGAACGCGAGCTCTGCGACGACGCTCCTTTCTACGTTCTCGGGCCGGTGGTGATCGACTGCGCGCCGGGGTACGACCACATCACCAGCTCCATCGGCGCGGCGGTGGCGGCGATGAACGGCGCGGCGATGCTCTGTTACGTCACGCCCAAGGAGCATTTGGGCTTGCCCAATGCCGCCGACGTTCGCGCCGGGGTGATCGCCTACAAGATTGCCGCCCATGCCGCCGACGTGGCGCTCAAGCGGCCGCATGCCAGGGAGCGCGACGACGCGATTTCCGAGGCGCGTGCCGCGTTTGATTGGGAGAAGCAGTTTGAATTGGCGTTGGATCCGGGTCATGCCCGGGATTTGCGCGCCGAGGCGTTGCGCGAGAGCAACAAGCCCGATGATCACGACCGCAGGAGTGAGTTTTGCACCATGTGCGGTCCGGATTTTTGTTCGATGCGCCTGAGCCGGGATCTGTGACGCCGTGCGCGGCTGGTTGTCTTCGCGGATTCCGGAAGATCACCGGCTGCGCACTTGGTATCGACGGTTGCGCCGGATCAGGGAGTTCGTCTATTCCCGGGTCGACTATGAGCTGTTCACCCTGCCGCCGCCTCGCGAGGGCATGACCGCGCCTGAGGCGCTGTTGGCGCCGGGCGAACGCATTGTTCCTGTCACGCGTGAAATTGCCGCATCCAGCCTGGCCGCCCGGGCGGTCGAGGCCCGGTGGAAACGTTTTTTATACAATGCTCCGGTTCGCGGCGATCGGCTGGACGGCGTCGTCGACGCCGAAGGCATGTTGCGCGGCTGGTGGGGGACCTCTTTTCGCACCCGGATCGGCGTTCGCGGCGGCATCGGGACCAATCCCGGAGGCATGGGATACATTTACAATACCAGGGTGGATCCGCGGCACCGGGGACGCGGTTTGGGCTGGGCGCTCGACCTGGCTCAGATCGCGGCCGGCGCGGGACGGAGTTACTGCCTGGTCCGGAGCAACAATCGTCCGGCGTTGCGCAACTGGGCCAAATGCGGTTTGACGCCGGCCGCCCGGATCCGTTGCCGCCGCTGTTTCAGCCGCCGCTGGCGTCACCATTTCATCCCGCTGGTCCCGGATTGGAAGGCGTTGTCGCCGGATTCTGCGGCGGAGCCCGGCCAGTTGATATTGCGCGGCCGGCCGGTCGAATGGCGGCTGGGAGAGTTCCGGGTGACTTCATCCGGCTAGAGTGGGGGATGGGGCTTTCAAGGGCAAAAAATAACCGGCTCCGAAAATTTTCGGAGCCGGTCGTGGGAACGCGATCGAATTACTTCTTCTTGGCGCCCGCCATCGCGGCACGGACCTTCGCTTTGCAGCGCGCCAGATAATTCTTCCGCTTGGCCCGCTTCGCCACCTTACGCAATTGCTGTCCCATCGTCAATACTCCTTAAAGAATGATCGTTTTTATTCGATAAACCATATAAGATAGCCCCTCCCGATGCGAATTTCAAATCGAACCCGGAAAATTCCCGGCTATTCGATGATGTGAAAACGATCCGCAAGCGGCATGAAGTCCTTGGCGTCAGGCAGCGATTCCATCGAACCGAAAGGCATCTGGGAAATCAGCCGCCATGATTCGTGAATCCCGAATTCCTTTTTCACCGCTTCGTCAATCAGCGGATTGTAATGCTGGACACTGGCACCCAGCCCGGCATCTTCCAACGCACACCAGACCGTGAACTGAAGCATCGCATTGGCCTGGTCGGCCCACGACCGGAAATGATCGCGGTAAGGCGAAAAGTTATCGGCGTATGCCTGAGTGACCTGCGTGTCGTCGAAATAAAGCACGGTGCCGTAACCGGCCGCGAAACTCGCGATCTTCGCCTCGACCGGAGCCAACTTGTCCGGATCGACCTTCGGACGCAAGGCCTCGAGCACAATGCCGTTCCATAGCGCCAGGTGCTTGTCCCCGAGCAGCAACACCGCCCGCGGACTTTGGCAGTTGAACGGCGACGGCGCGTACTTGACCGCGGTTTCGATGATCGCGACGACCGTGTCGTCCGCGACCGGCATATTGCGGCCGAGATGGTAAACCGACCGGCGATGACGTACCGTTTCGAGAAAATTCCTGCTCATCACGTACCTCCTCAATGTATGGTGTTGGCATTGCATGAAATATAACACATCTTCCCGGATATGGCAAATTTATCCGGAACGGTTGCAAAAAACGCGTCCGGGTGATATATTATCAGGCTTTTGCAACGATACCATTCAAGCGAAGGAGCACGATGGCGGAAGAGTTTCAATA
>JAVBSD010000027.1:0-2755 GCA_031547325.1 Victivallaceae bacterium
TCGGCGGCGACGTCGCCGCCGGAGCCTTTCACCGGATCGGCTTCGCGCCGGACTTGATTTTCGTCGATCCGCCCTACGCCGATTCGGCGGTGATTTTTCACAAGCTGCTGCCGGCGCTGCGCGACTGGGCGCCGGCGGCGAAGATCGTCTGGGAAATTCCCGATTTTCCCGGCGCGGCCGGCGATTTCCTCGACGCCGGGGACCCCGCCCGGCAGCTGCGCCGCTTCGGCGGCACCGATTTCCTGTTGATCCAGGCCGGACGGCCCCTTTGAAAACACGGCACCTTTTAAGGAGAAGAAACAGTGAGTTTGGTTTTTATCATCAATTTTGTGCTCTCGGTATTGGTTTCGACGGTCGTGCTGCGGATGGCCGGACGCCGCGCTCACGGTCATCGTCGTCTGCGGCTAGAACTTCCTGCTGAGACTGGCGCTGTCCGGGCTGCGGAGATAAAAAAGGGTGCAACCTCGGGTTCCGCGTTGTATATTACCGAATGAAGTCCGCGCCGGCAAACCCGTGAGTGAAGGAGTACCCGTATCAGGGAACGATGAGCTGCACCGATATCGCCACATCCGTCCCGTTCCTGGCGGCAACGCCGTTTTCGGCGGACGGCAGGGACTTCATCATATTTCTGCTGGATGTCGCCGTGCTGGCCGCGCTGATCTGGCTGTCCTCCCGCCTGACCCGGAATCCCATCAAAATTCAACTCCTGTTGTTCACGGCTTTGGCGGTGGCGATATTGGGCAGGCTGACGCTGGTCGGCGTCATCGCCTTCGGACCGGTGGCGCTGGGGTATTTTCTGCATAAATTCGGCGACTTCGAAGCTTGGCCGGGACTGGTGATCGGCATTCCGGCCATCTGGATTCCGCACCTCGTCGCATTGTATTGGCTTCATCGCGGCTTCGGCGTCGCCTGGGTGCTGTAATGGGCAAAGAACTGTTCGATCTGAAGCTGCCGGGGTGGCGCAATTACGGCGTCCCGGACGACATCCTGGCGTATCTGCGCGGCGAGGCCAGATTCGACTCCGACAGCCTGGTCAAAATCAATCCGGTGCGCGCGGTCTTCGCCTGCGGCGACTGCTTCGTCAAATTCGAGGTCCCCGACCGCCGCCTCAAACGCTGGCGGTCGATCCTGCGGCCCAAGGCGAAAAGCGAATTCCGCTCGGGACGCCAGCTCGCCGACGCCGGCATCCCGGTGGTCGAATACCTGGGCTGGCTGCGCAAAGGCCCGGTCAACGTGACCGTCTCCCGCCGCTGGCCCGGCGGAGTCGACAGCGCCTACGACTATCTGTACCGCGAAGGCGTCTACGGCGACGCTTCGCCTGAGACGATCCGGGATTTCGCGGCGGAACTGCGCGATTTCCTGGCAGTCTTCCAACGCTTCAACTTTCGCCATCCCGATTTGCACCTCGGCAACATCCTTTACGCGGCGAATCCGCCGGAAACGGCGCTGGTCGACGTTTACGGCGTATGCCGGAAACGCTGGCTGACCGCGGCGGAAAAACGCCGGCAGGGACATCTCCTGACCGAATTGCGCCCGGTGCTGACGGTGGGCGAAATCGCCGCCCTCCTGGCGGCGCTGCCGGTGTTCGCCTCGCAGGAAGACGCCGCCGAATTCTTCTGGCGGCAGCGGACCGCCGACGCCGCGGCCCAGTTGCGCCAGTGGCCGAAACGCCAGCTCCAGATCATGCGCGCCTACCCCAAGCTGATCAAGCTGGAGGACGACACCCTGCTGCGCCGCGATGAATTGCGCCGAATTGTTCACGATCCGGAAACCTGCCGGGAAACGTTGAATCTGCCCGAAGCGGACGCCTTCGCGCTGCTCCAGGCGTCGCTCCACTGGCAATTGTGCGGCATCCCCCATCGCCGGGTGAGCGCCTGGCGCATGCCGGGGACGATTTTCCTCGAACCGGTCGACGCTTTCCGCCCGGCCGGAGAAGAAGCGCCGGGCGACGGGGATTTCCGGCGCGAACTGGAGATTTTCGGCTTTGCCGATCCCGGCCCCCTCGCCCGCAACCGCCGGGGCCGCCTGGCGTTGTTCGACCCACAACACGCGATGAAACATCACCGCGATCTGGCCATCTATTACTGAAAGGAACTCCATATGCCGATCTTTGAATACCATTGTCCGAAATGCAACCGCAACTTCGAAGCGATCCTGCGCCGCCGCGACGAGGCGGTCAACTGCCCGGAATGCGGTTCGGGAGAACTCGAACGCCTGCTCTCCGGCTTCGGCATCGCCAAAGCTTCGCCGGCCGCGAAGTGCGCCGCCGCCCCGTCGTGCCCCGGCGCCAACACCGGCTGCTGCGGCGGCCACTGTCACGGACATTGATCCTGATACTCTACCAGCGGTAAGAGCCTTCTGCCACCTGATGCGTGGTTCCGTCGGGCAGCGTCACCGCCGCCGTCGCGCCCGGCGGCACTTCGACTTCCAGCCGGAAACCGTCGTCGTCGAAACGCCACCTGGAAGCGACCCGCCCCAGCGGCGACAGGTGGAAGCATCCGAAACGGTCGAGCCCCGGCGCCGGGTACGGCTTCACCGTGAAATGCCGGAAACCCGGCTGCTCCGGGTCGGGCGCGATGCCGCCCAGGTATTCCATGCACCACGCCGCCAGGTCGCCGAACAGGATGTGGTTGCGCGAAAAAGAACCGTCCCAGTGTTCGCCGAGCGTGGTGTCCAGCCCGTTGCGGAGACTGTAGACCCAGCCCGGATATTCGGGCTGGGTGATCGTCCGGTAGCCGAGATCGGCGCGGCCGGC
>JAVBSD010000315.1:0-3547 GCA_031547325.1 Victivallaceae bacterium
CCGGCGGCCCAGGAGCAGCGTCGCCGCCAGCAGCGTCGCCCCCAGAAACAGCATCGCCCAGACGCCGAAAGCACAAGCCAGCGCCGGACCGCCGCCCAGCACCATCGACAATTCGTAGATCGCCCGGGTGATCGGGTAGTATTCGGTCTTCTGCGCCAGCATCAGCGAGTCGGAGACCTCGAGCATCGAAAAACTGAAGGCGAAGATCGCCCCGACCAGCAGATTGGCCGCGATCAACGGCATGGTGATCTTGCGCAGCACCCGCCACGCCGACGCGCCGAGGTTGCGCCCGGCGAGTTCGAATTCCACCGGCGTCTGAGCCAGCCCCGACGAAGCCGCCCGCACCACGTAAGGCAAGCGCCGGATCGCATAGGCCACCCCGAGGAACACCAGCGGATAGTTGGCGACGCAGTCCTTGGGCCCGTACATGTTGCCCAACGCGAGAAAGCCGAACGCCATCACGATCCCCGGCACCGCCAGCGGCATCATCGCCAGCAAGTCGAGCAGCCACCCCCCCTTGATCCGCCAGCGCTCCACCGCCAGCGCCGTGACCAGCCCCACCGCCACCGCGATCACCGTCGCCAGCAATGAATACCGCAGGCTGTTGCCGATGCTCGGCAGGATCATCGCGTCGGAAAAGGCCTCGCCGAAATAGGCGACAGTGAACCCTTCGGGCAGCACCGTCCCGTACCAGCGCCGGGCGAAAGCCGACAACACCAAGGCGATGTGCGGCAGCAGCGCGACCCCGGTCAGGATCAGGAAAAATCCGGTCGGCAGCCAACGCTTCCAGCCATTGATGCGGACCGCGCCGTCCAAACTCATCCCCTTGGCGGCCAACGCTCCGGAATTGCGCCCGAGCAGCAGCTTGCCGCCGAGGTAGAGGCAGGCCGAAGCCGCCAGCATCACCAGCACCAGCGACGCCGGCAACGGATTGGTACCGAGTTCGGTCAGGCCGTTGAACACCTGGACCGGCGTGACCCGGGTGAAGCCCAGCATCAGCGGCGTCCCGAGCTCGGTGACGCTCCAGATCAGCACCAGGCTGCAACCGGCGAAGAGGCCGGGCAAGAGCAGCGGCAGCTTGATCCGCCGGAAGCGCGCCCACCACGGCGCGCCGAGATTGCGCCCCGCGTCGTCGAGCGCCGGATCGATGTTGGCCAGCGCAGTGACCAGATTCAGATAGAGGACCGGAAAGAGGTGCAGCGCCTCGATCAGCATCACCGAGAAGAAACGCCCCTCCCCGCCGCCGAGAAATTCAACCCGCCCCAGCCCCAGATGGACCAGAACCGTGTTGACCACCCCGTAATGCCCCAGCAGCTGCTGGAATCCCAGCGCGCCGACGAAGGGCGGCAGGATCATCGGCAGCAGCACCGCCAGATTGGCCAGCCATTTGCCGGGGAATTCGAAGCGGTCGTACACCAGCGCCATCGGCAGCGCGATCATCACCGTCATCAGCGTGGTGCCGAGCGCAATCACCAGCGAATTGAACAGCCCTTCGCGGTAGATCGGGTGGCGGAACACCTCCGCGATCATCGCCGGATCGGCTCCGGCGGCCACCACCGCCACCAATGGGCCGATCAACACCACCGCAAAAAATGCCAGCAGCAGCGCCGCCGCCAGATATTTCATCGTCGTCACGCCGTTCATCGCGCTCACCTCCCCGCCCGCGCCAGCTCGGCGCTCCGGCGATATTGGTCGCGGGCGGCGACCGCCCATTCCCGGCGCATCCGGGCGACGTCCAGCGCGCTCCACTCCTGCGACACCCGCAGCTTGCCGGCCATGTCCCCCGCCTGAGCGTATTCGAAGGGCAGCCGGCTGAATTCGGCGTAGGCCTCCGGCACCGCCTCCGGCCCGCCGGCGGCGATGATCGCCTGCCACGCCTGCGCCAGTTCGTTCTGGACGTCGAGCATGGCGCAGCGGATCAGGATGCGCAGCAGATTGAAGTAGGGCGAAGTCCACTCCGCGTGATAGATGACCTCCCCCGCGTCACGGTAGGGATTGTAATCGGGGTTGGAGCGGTACTTGAGGTAAGGTTCTTCGTAGAGTTCGCGCCGCACCGGCGCCCGCAAGAGCGCGGTCTTTTCCGGTCCTCCCGGCGTGTCGGCCCGGAAGTCGAGCAGCTTCTGTCCCTCGATGGACAGCAGAAAAGCGATGAATTCCCGAGCCGCTTCGGAATTGGGCGCGCCGCGCAGCAGCTGCACCGGATCGGGCGACACCGACGACCCGCGGTAAGGCACCACGTAAACCAACGGCGACGGCGCGCCCGTCTGTCGTTCCAGCCAATCCGCCGTGCTCAAAGCGTAGAAGTCGATCGCCATGCCGGCGGCCGATTCGCCGCCGGCGACCCGGTTGGCGACCACCGAGGCGCTCTCGGTGATCACTCCGGCGTTGGCCACCATGCGCTTGATCCGGGTCAGCCCGGCGGCCCAGCCGGCGGCGACGTCGCCGCCGGAGGCGAGGGTTTCGGTGATCGCCTGCTGGACGATCAGCTCGAAGCATTTGGCGATCGAACCGGACTTGCTCGGATCGGCGACCGCGACCACCCCGAAGAAGCGCGGCTCCGCCAGGTCGGCCCAGCGGTCCGGCGGCGTCGGATCGGCCAGCTCGGCCACCCGGTCGCGGTTGTAGCAGATGCCGAAGCTGGCCAGACAGACGCCGTAATAGCGCCCGCCGGCGTCATAGATGCGTTCGCCGGAGAGCTCGGCGGCCATCGCTTCGGGCGCGAAGTACTCCGGATGCATCCGGGCGATCCCGGCGTCGACGGCGAACCCGGCGTCGGCCTGCTGCTGGTGATCGTAGGTCCCGCCGCCCCAGAAGATATCGCCGCCCATCGAGGTGTCGCCGGCGAGGAACATCGCCCGCGCCCGCCGCGCCTCGGCCGAGGCGTCGCCGCCGAGCCGGGAATTGGCGAAAGCCCCGGCGACGTCGTCGCTCCAGCGGTTGCCGGCGGCGGTCCATTCTTTTTCGAAGGCGTTGGTAAAGCTGGCCCGGATGAAGCGGACGATGTCGGTGGTCCCGCCGGGACTGCGGAAATCGAGCATGATGTCGCGGTCGAACTTCGCCCGGTAATAACGGCGGAAGGCCACCTCGAATTCACGCTTGACCGATTCGGTGTGCGGCGTGTAGATGACGATGCGCTCGGCCTCCGCGTCGGCGAAACGTCCCTCCGCGGCCGGCCGCAGCCAGAACGGCAGCACGATCAGCGCCGCCAGCGGCGCCAGTCCCCAAAGCCAGGCGAAGGATTTCATGCTTCGTCCAATATCCGCAGTTGGCCGGGATCGACGGTCAGAGCGTGGGCTTCACCGGCGGCGCGCTCGGGAGCCGCCGCCTCGAAAACCCGGACTCCCTGCTCGAATTCCCAGTGAAAACTGTCGCCCATGAACTGCCCGGACTTCAGCTTCAAGGTGAAATTGTTGACGCTCCCGCTGCCGAAACGGACCGCCTCGGGGCGGCAGAAAAGAGTCACCGCCTGATTCGGCGAGAGCCCCGCCGGAGCGTCGGCGACGGTGAATTCGCCGCCGAGCGCCCGGACCCTGCCGCCGCCGAGCCA
>JAVBSD010000029.1:0-4583 GCA_031547325.1 Victivallaceae bacterium
GCGGCGCAGGCGACCAAGTGCCTGAACAACATCATGCAGTTGAACCTCGGCTGCCAGTTGTACATGAACGACTACTTCCACGTGCCGCGGCACGGCAACTCGATCAATCCCTACCGCAGCTTCTGGCAGATGCAGATCGCCCCGTACATGGGTTTCCCGCAGGCTTACGCGGACACCCTCGACTCCGCCGCCTCGATTCCGATCCTGACCTGTCCCTCGGACGCGGCCCCCTTTTACAAGGAATACAATTTCGCCGGCAAAGAGGGCATGAGCTACGGCATCAACGTCAGCCTGGCCATGAACGGCGCCTGGAACAGCGCCGACACCTGGGGCTTCCCGGTGGAATCGATCGTCAATCCCAGCAACAAGATTCTGCTCATCGACAGCGTCGGCGTCGCCGGCCTGGGAGCCGGGGACGCCGCCAGGATGGGCGTCTCCACCACCGATTACGTGACCACCACCTATCGCCACGGCGGCGGCAAATCGACCAACGTCGCGTGGGCCGACGGCCACGCCGCGGCCTTCCTGGGGCCCCTGTGCGATCCCAACGGCACCTGGGCGGTCGGCAAATACTGGTACCTGGCCTCCAACTGAACATCTTTGGAACTTTGATTCATCATGCGTAAATATCGGTTGATCGTCCTCCTGGCCCTTTGCGCCTTCGCCATCCGGGCGCAGGCCTCCTTCGAAATCGTCGCCGGCGGCGAAGCCAAAGCGGTCGTGGTCATCCCCGACGCCGCGCCGTCGACGGTGCAGCGCGCCGCCTTCGAAATCGTCCACCACGTCGCCAAAGCCAGCGGCGTCGAGCTGGCGGTCCTGGGCGAAAGCGCCGCCGCCGACTCGCCGTTGAACAAGCTCTATCTGGGCAAGGTCGCGGCGCTGCCAATCGATGTCCCGTGGGACGAATTCAACCGCAACGGTTGCTATTACCTGGCGACGCCGGACGAGTTCTTCATCGTCGGCCGCGACGAGGGCCACGACTGGCGCTACCTCGATCCCGAGCGCGGGACGCTGCAGGGCGTCTGCCGCTGGCTGGAACGCGATCTCGGGGTGCGCTGGCTGTGGCCCGGCGAACTCGGCGAAGCGGTTCCGCCCGCCGGCCGGATCGCCGTGGCCGAGGGCCGCGAGATCTTCAATCAGCCGATCGTGAGCTCGCGCATCCACCCCTCCTTCCGCAGCCCCGCCGGATGGAGCGACCCGGAGGCGTTCCAACGCTTCACCGAAGCCGAGGAAATCTGGGAGATGCGCCACGGCTTCTCGTGGTACACCCCGTGGCGGGCGCAACACTCCTTCGGGCTGTGGAAGTACTGGGAACGCTTCGGCGAAAGCCATCCGGAATACTTCAATCTGCTGCCCGACGGCACCCGGCGGCCCGATCCGCTGCACGTGGTCGGCGGCGCGGCCGGCTACGTCGCGATGTGTCCCTCTTCGCCCGGATTGGTCCGCCAGGTGGTCGCCGACTGGCAGGCCAACCGCCACCTGGGCTTCCCCTGGGGCCCCAACCTCTACCTCGGCGAAAACGACACCTCGGGCTCCTGCTGCTGCGCCGAATGCCTGGCGCTGGACAACTCCGACGACCCCGGCCGGGTGGAACGCGCCCGCCGGGCCTTCCTGGCCGGCGACGGCTCCTGGCCCGACGAGCTCGGCGACGTCTCTGGACGCTACATCCACTTCTACCGCGAAGTTCTGAAGCTGGCCCGCGAGATCGACCCCGAGGTCAAGGTGGTCGGATGGGCCAACTACGCCAACTACTCCGGCGCGCCGGCGGAGCCGCTCGGACCCGACATGGTCATGGCCTTCGTTTCGCCGTTGATGTATCCGTGGACGCCGGAAAAGATCGCCGTCGCCGAAAAGAGCTGGAAAAACTGGGCCGACTCCGGCGCGCTGCTGATCCTGCGCCCCAATTTCATGCTCGACGGCCACAACATGCCGGTCAACTTCGCGCCCCATCTGGCCGCGCTGTACCAATACTGCCTCGCCAACAACATGGCCGGCACCGAATTCGATTCCAACACCGGCCAATACGCCTCGGACGGGCTGAATATGTACACGCTGGCGCGGCTGACCCGTTCGCCGGAGCTCTCCGCCGAACAGATCCTCGGGGAATTCTGCGACGCCTTCGGCCCCGCCTCCGGCGAAATCCGTGAGTTCTACGCCTACTGGTTGGCCGTCTCCGACGGCGAAATCACCCGCGCCGTCTGCGAACGGGCCCGGAACGCCCCGGTCGGCGTGGAAGCCGGCGGCTGGAACCGTTTCTACACCGTCGCGCCATCGATCTACACCCCCGAGGTGCTGGCCCATGGCGACGCGATCCTCGAACGCGCCCGGACGGCGGCCGCCAACGACCCGGAGGCGCTGGCCCGGATCGAATTCCTCCGCAAAGGCATCCGCCACGCCGAGCTGACCACCGCCGCCCAGCGCGCCTTCGACACCGGCGACAAGTTCGCCGCCGCGCAGGCCATCGTGGAGCTCGACCGCTTCCGCGCCGCCGAAGCGCCGAACGGCATCGCCAACATGGGCTATCTGTCGCGGATGGAAGACGCGGTCTGGGACCGGCCGCAGCTGTATTTCATGCTGGAAGCCCCCGGCACGCCGCTCCCCGACGGCTGGACCTTCCGCTGGGACCCCAGGGAAACCGGCGTCGCCGAAGGCTGGTTCCAGCCCGGCGCCGCGCTCGAATGGCAGCCGATCGGCATCGACACCGCCTGGGAAACGCAGCCCGTCGGCAAGGCGTGGGAGGCCGAGCACGGCGTCCAGTACGACGGCATCGGCTGGTACCGGATCACCTTCCCCGCGCCGGCGATCGCGCCAAAGGAACGCGCCGAGGCGATTCTGACCTTCGGCGCGGTCGACGAGGCGTGCACGGTCTGGCTCAACGGCCGGGAGGTGCATCACCGTTCCTTCCCCTTTCAGGGCAACAGCGATTCGTGGCGCGAGCCCTTCGCGGTGGACATCTCCGACGCCGTCGTCCACGGCGCGGACAACCTGCTGGTGGTCCGGGTCGAGGACCGCGCCGGCGCCGGCGGCATCTGGCGGCCGGTCTGGCTCCGCTTCGAAACCCGCTCCGACCGCCCCGAAATCCTGAACAACGGCGGTTTCGCCGGCGGCGTCACGGGCTGGGACAGCCATGTCGCCGCCGGGGATTATCAGCTCAAATACGACCCGGAGGCCGGAGCCGCCCTGATCGAGTGCCTGGGAAAAGTCGCCGCCGGCCACGACATCTGGACCCGCGCCTGGGCGCGCTTCTACCAGACGGTAACGGTCGATCCGGCCAAGAGCTACGATTTCCACGCCAAGGTCAAGACCGACCCCGGCTTCTCCGGCAACATCCGCATCTGGTGCCTGTCCGAGGACCAACGCGACGAAGCGGTCTTCGGCGACACCGCCGGGCTGTGGGCGCCGGTCGCCATCACCGGCATCCGGCCGGGCGGCGATCGGCTCTCGGTCTTTTTGAACGTCCTCGACGGCGTCGGCCGGGTGTGGTTCGACGAAGTGTCGCTGACCGAAAGCGCCGAGTGACTATGTACTGGTTCCATCATCCCGACGCCAAAACCTCCGGCATCGTCGTCTACCGCCAGCGTTTCCTGCTGACCGAAGCGGCCGCCTGCGAATTCGAATTCTCCGGCGACGAGGCGATCGACCTCTTCCTCGACGGTGAACTGATCGCCTCCGGGCCGGAAGCGGACACCGCCGACCACTGGCATTTCGGCCGCTGGTCGGGCATGGTCGCCGCCGGTAGCCATACGCTCACGGCGCGCCAGTGCGCCTTCGCCTACGAACTGCGGCCGCACGCGCGGCGTTCGATCGCGCCGGGCTTTTATTTCCGCGCCCTCTCCGGCATCCCCGACGGCGAATGGCAATGCCGGGAGCTCACCGGCATTGAGTTCACCGCGCCCTTCCCCGACTGGGGCGTGACGCCGCGGGTGCATATCGCCCGGGACTACGACTGGGCCGCCGCCGCGGGCGGCGGCGGCGGCTGGCAGCCGGCGCCGCTCCGCGACGACCGGCGGACGCTCCACCCGCCGGAAGCGCCGCCATGCATCGGCGAAACCGTCGCCGGAAGCGTTCGGAGCGAAACCGGCGGCCGCACGTTGATCGCTTTCGACGACTACGTCTGCGCCTACGCCCAATACACCTTCGCCGGGCCGGGCAAAATCGCGATCCGCTGGGCCGAAACCACCTACCTGGACGACGACTTCGATCCGGTGCTGCTCAAGGGGGCCAAGGGCGACCGCACGGGAGCGGTCTGGATCGGCAACGCCGATGAATTCGAGCTTCCCGCCGGAACCTTCACCTGGCACGACCTGCAATGGCGCGCCGGACGGCTGGCGGAAATCCGCTGCGAAGGCGGCGCGCGCCTGCTCGCAACCGGCTTCCGCCGCGCCGGCTACCCCTACCGCTGGCGCGACCGCGCCCATTGTTCCGACCGCCGGCTCGAGCGCCTGCTTTCCCTGGCGCGGCGGACGCTCGAAATGTGTTCGCACGACACCTACCTGGATTGCCCCTACTACGAACGGATGATGTACCTCGGCGACGCCAAAGTCGAAATGCTCGCCGGGTACGCCGGAACTCCGCAGACCGAC
>JAVBSD010000075.1:0-4415 GCA_031547325.1 Victivallaceae bacterium
GCGGCGCAGCTGGCGGCGGAGTTTCCCGAAGTCACGGTGGAAACGCTGGCCTATCGCGACACCCGGAAGCCGCCGGCGCGGATCCGGCCGGCGGCCAATGTCATGATCCGGCTCTGTTCCCTCGAGGCGGACTTCGGGCGCGACCTGGATTCGCCGGCCAACGCCGGCTTCGCCGACGACGTCAAGGCGTGGAGCGCGATCGCCGGACGGCTGATGATCTGGAACTACATCGCCGATTACGCCAACTACCTCGTCCCGTATCCGAACGTGCGCAGCCAGGCGGCGGATCTGCGTTTCCTCGCCGCCCACCGGACCTGGGCGATCTTCCAGCAGGCCGACAACGGTTCGGCCGGCTGGGGAGATTTCAACCAGATGCGCAGCTGGCTGGCTTCGCGGCTGATGTGGAATCCCGAACTCGAGGTGGAAGCGCTGCTCGAAGAATTCATCCGGGGCTATTACGGACCGGACGCCGCGGAACCGCTCCTGCAATACTGGCGGCGGCTGCTGGCGGTCGGCACGGACGCCGCCGACGGGCGCATCCACTGCTACCTGGCCGGCACCGAATACTGGCTCGACTGGAATGAACTGATCGATCGGCGCCGCCTCATGCACCGGGCGGTCCGGGCCGCCGGCGACGCCGCGCCCTACGCCGGACGGCTCCGCCGGGCGGCCTTTTCCTGCGACATGGCGCTGATTCAGCGGCCCGAGCTGCTGCACCCCGAAAAGGGCAAGCTGGCCGGCCTGAGCATCCCGGAGATCCAGGAGCTGGCCGGGCGGGTTCTGGCGACGGGCGAAGCCGCCGGGATTCCCCAGTACGGCGAACATCTGCCTTTTTCCGCCCTGGCGGCGCGGCTGCGCCAGCTCTATGACCTGACCCCGTCGCCGGAACTGCCGCCGGAGGCCCGCGCCGCCGCCGGTTCGCTGGCCGACCGGAGCTGGATCGTCCCGGCGGCCAACACGACGCTGCTGGAGGAGGGCAACCTGACCTTCCGCGAAGACGACCCCGAAGCGCTGTCGGGACAGGCGATCCGCCTGCGGACGCCGCACGAGAGCTGGCGTCTGATCCAGTTCCCCCTGAGCGGCATGCGGGTGGCGGCCGCGCCGGAAACCGTCTGGCGGATACTGGTTCACCTGCGGGTCCGGCCGGGATCCTCCGGCGCCGACCAGCTGCCGGCGGTGAAGCTCGGCGTCTGGTGCAGCCTGACCGACCGCGCCCAAGAAGTCACCCTCGCCGCCGCGGAGATTTCGCCGGACGGCTACCGGTACGTCGACGCCGGGGAGTTCACCCTGCACCTGAACGACTTCCTGTTCCTGCTGCCCCTGGAAAACCATTCGCTGGATGGGATCATGGTCGATCACATCCTCCTGATCCCAGTCCCTTAACCTCGAAGAACCCATCATGCCGATCGAACTCTCCAACGACACCCTGACCATCCAAACGCCGTTCCTGCGCCGCGTCATCGGGCTCTCTCCGGAGCCGGAAACCCGGGAGATTTATATCCATCCTCCGTGCGCCGCGGCTCCGCGTCCCTTGCACCACCTGGGCGGCGGCCTGCCGCTGGAAGCGGCGGTGAAGGTCGGCGGCGCATGGCATTTCTGCGGTCCCGGCGGCAGTTTTCGGACAACCGGATGTACTTGCGGCCGGGGGAGTTGGGGAGAGCGGGCGGCGGTAACCGTCGTCGCGGCGGAGCTCGGGCTGGAGCTGGAAATCGTCTACGAGGCATCGGAAACCGTGCCATTGCTGTGCAAAAGCGTGGTGGCGCGCAACCGCTCGCAGCGCCGGGTGGTGATCGACAACCTGGCGGTCGAGGCGATGTATCCGGGGCTGGCCGGGCGCATGATCCACTTCCTCGACGATTTCCGGCTGGAGACCCGGGGGAGCGACCGGCTGAAGTTCGGCCTGCTCGACTTTCAGTTTCCCGCCGACATCGAGCAGGGACTCGAGCCGGGGGAAGAGCTGGAGAGCTTCCGGCTGTACGAATATTTCACCGCCGAATCGGAGGGGGAGTACACCATCCAGACCAATCGGGTGCTGCGGCTCCTGGCGCCCTGGGGGCTGAAGGCCGCGGAAACCTGTTTCCAGGTCTCCGGCGTGACGGCGGATCCGGAGAAGCCGGGGATCGAAGCGTTTTTCCCGCTGCTGGAGGCCTGCCGGGAGGCGGGGCTGGAAAAGGTCATGTTTTTCTTCGGCCAGCTCTTCACCAACACCGGCGATTACCGTCTGCGCCCGGAATTCTTCCCCGGCGGCGAGGCCGACCTCGTCCGGCTGGTCCGGTACATTCACCAACGCGGCATGAAAGCCGGCGTCTACTCCTCCTACAGCATCGCCTGGCGTGAAAGCGAGGTGTGCCGGGAGCACGACGAATGGCAATGCCGCGGCGCCGGCGGCGAGACCTTCGACCCGTCGGCCTACGGCAACATGTGTTTCCTGTCGCCGTGGGGCGATTACATCAAAGGACAGTTCGACCGGCTGATCGCGGCGGGCTTCGACGAATTTCAGTTGGACGGCCCCACCGACATCCCCTGCTTCCGCACCGACCATCGCCACGGCGCCTGGGGCAATTACCAGTACCGCAACTGGCTGTGGGAGCGGGAGCTCTTCGCCGGATTCCGGGAACGCGGCGCGGCCTTCACCATCCCGCGCTTCGACATGTCGTTCCTGCTGCTGGGCGCGTCGGCGGTTCCCGGCGGCTATCTCGAAGAGGATTTCTGCCATACCGAAGGCATGGATCTGCTGAAAAATTACCGCGCCAGCATCTGCGCCGGCCGCCGCCGCATCCCCGGCTGGTGTTCCTGGGGCTTCCTGGCGATCGGCACTTATCACGGCCACCGCATCCTGGCCGACGAGCAGCACCCGGAAATCTTCGAACACGGGCTGGCGTCGCTCTTCGGCTACGGCCAGATGCGGTCGATCTCCGGCCCGGCTCCAGCCTTCGGGCCGGTGACCGCCGCCATCCTGAAGCGCTGGGTGGAGCTGGTCAAGGCCAACCGGCAGATTTTGCAGGGCGACTTCATCCCCCTGCGTCCGCCGGACGGCGTTTCGGCCGAAGCCATCCTCTGGGCGTGCCGTGAATCGCGGCAGGGCCTGTTGATCCTGCTGAATCCCGGCGCGGATGAGCGGCGGATCCGGCTGCTGCTGCCGCTGGAGCGGCTCGGGCTGAAGCCCGGGGAGGTTGCAACAGGCGGCTTCCGGGAGGAACGCATGGAGTGGGCCTGCGACGGCGAAGGCTTTGCGCTGTTTTCCGACGCCCTGAAGCCGCTGGAGGTGAAAACCTGGCAGGTCGGTTTGAAGCCATGACTCCGGAACGGCTGACCATCTCCTTCTGGATTTTTCATTATCTGGGCCGGACGCCCGGGGACGCCTATCACGATCTGGAGCGCTGCTTCATCGAGCTTAAGGAACGCGGCTTCAACACCGTCCGCCTCGACTCCGGCGCCGGGTTGTGCCACGACGCGGCCGGGAAGCCGCGCGGGGCGCTCGATTTTCATGACGCCTTCCCGGAGTGCCGGTATCTGCGCCAGTGGCCGAAGCTCGCCTCCGGCTGCCGTTGCGACGTGCTGGAGAGCATGGTCGAATTGTTCACCCTGGCCCGCAAGTACGAGGTCAAGGTCATCCTGTCGAGCTGGTTTTATCTGCATATCTTCTGGTTTGTGGAGCGGCGGATCCGGGACGAATTTTTTCAACTTCCGGTCGGGGACCGGTTCATGCGTTTTGCCCGCGACCTGGCGCTGCTGCTCGACGAGCTGAAGCGGCGGGGGCTGGCCGGCCAGGTGGCCTTCGCCGAGATTTTCAACGAATCCGAGGTGCTGCCGGAAAAATGGCGGATGTTCGAGGAGGGGGCGGAGGAGCAGGAAATCATCGACGCCATGCATCTGGCGCGCCGGTGGCATGAAGAGGCGATCGCCTTCGTGCGTTCGCGCCATCCGGACATTTTGCTGGCGCTGGACACCTCCCGGCCGTCGATCGTCCGGCCCGAGGGACTGCCCCGCAACACCGAGCTCTGGAACCTGCATCATTATTACGCCTGGCCGGTTTATTTCAAGGAGCTCGAAACGCCGGTATTCGCCCGCGGCTTCGACTTCGCTTCCGCCGGCGTTCATCCGGAGCTGGGGCGCTGGCTCCGGTCGCCGTTGACCTCCATTGAAACCATTCGCGAGCGTTGCGGCAACGACGACGAATACGAACCCGGCTGGTATGCCCGGGTCTGGCTCTACCACAACTTCAACGACGAGCTCCTGCCGGAATTGGAGTCGCGCCTGGCGGCGGCTTTCCGCCGCGATCTGCCGCATTACCGGCGGCGGCTGGAGGAGGGAATCCGGCGTGCCGCCGCCACGCGCGACTGGCTTCTGCCGCAAGCCCGGCTGGTGATGGGCGAGGGGGTCACCTATTGTCCTTTGCCGGCGTTCCGCTGGGA
>JAVBSD010000316.1:0-8627 GCA_031547325.1 Victivallaceae bacterium
CTGATCCTGTTCGTGCTCCCGGGAGGCCCTGGTGGCCAGAACGGCCCTCTGGGTGCATACCTCCGGCTTGATGTTTAAAATTTCCGCCCTGAATCGGGCCGTGCGCGCCGATAATTGTCCGAAGTCCATGGGTGCCGTTCCTGAGTTCCCGGAGGAGTTATATATGCCGGAATTGCCCGCCAAAGACCGGTGTGGGGATGACCGAAATTCCGATTGCTCATAAGGTAATCCGGGTTGGTTCCTCTTTCAAGTTTTTCGCGCCGGAAAAGCCGCCTTTTGGGTGATTTTGTGTTTGACATCCCGCTTCCCGGCGGTTAAAGTACGGCATTGCATAAAAACGGATTGGGCGGCAGTCTGCTCCCTGACGGGTGCAAATGTCATCAAGCAAGCGGCCGCCGGAGTGTTTGACTGGTGATGCGGTATATTTTCAATAAATTTACAATTGTTGTTTTATTCTTTGTTCTGGCTGTCTCGGGGCTTGGGATATGGAATTCCTATCGGCTGGTGCCTTATGTCCCGGTCGTTTTGGCGCTCGAGCGCGGGAATCATATCTTGCGGTACGATGACACCCTGATGACTGCCGCGCATAAAGAACGGATCTGCGCGGTGTTCATCCAATACGATGAATACTGTACTGTGAGAGAAGGAGTCATATTGATCCGGAATTACCTGCTGTGCGATATGGATCTTCTTCAGAATTATACCAATAAAGCCAATGAATGATTCTGAGGTATGCGCCATGGGGATAAGATCGAACTGGTTGCTGTCGATTGCGGGGTTGCTGCTGTTGGCGGGATGCGGCTTCCGTGAACCGCAAGAAGAACAAAATGTTAAAGGAAACGCCGCCCCCCTGGCCCAGGCCCTGTGGGACGACAATCGAATCACCGCCCTGGTAACGAATTACCAAGCGGGGGCTTTAGGTGAGTATTTCCATGGCGAAAACGGCAACGTCATGTGGGAATCATACGATTCAGCCACGCTGCGTATCACAAGTCCGTTGAGATATCATGGTGAGTTTTTAACCGTCTATCTCCAGTCCCGCCCGGAAGCTCCTGATTCGGGCATAAAATTCGGCGCGGTCATCGATATCGCAATCAGCCGTGAAACGTTCGACGGCATCATGAAGCAGCCAAAACGAGATGCGTTTTTCGATATCGCATCGATAACGGAAATACCGCAATGGACCTTCCGGCTGCCGTTGCGAGACAAGGCGGCGAGGAATCCCGGTTTACAAGATTCCCCGCCGCTGTTGTAATTGGTTGGCCGCCTCTACCGGGCGTAGCCCCGGGGGAATTTCTGTTTCCATTTCCAGGCGGATTCGATGATGGCGCGGGCGTCTTCGAACTGGGGACGCCAGTTGAGAAGCTTCCGGGCCCGGTCGGAACAGGCGACCAGTTTGGCCGGGTCGCCGGCGCGGCGCGGCGCGGTCTCGACCTTGAAGTCGCGCCCGGAGACCTCGCGGGTCATGTCGACGATCTCCTTGACGCTCAGGCCGTTGCCGGTTCCGAGGTTGTAGTGGCCGTTCTCCGGCGCCTCCAGCGCCAGGGCGTGGGCCTGGGCCAGGTCGAGGATGTGGATGTAATCCCGGATGCAGGTGCCGTCGGCGGTATCGTAATCGTCGCCGTAGATCATCACCTTTTCCCGCTGGCCCATCGCCGCCTGGAGGATGATCGGAATCAGGTGGCTCTCCGGACGGTGGTCCTCGCCGAAGTTGGCGCTGGCGCCGGCGGCGTTGAAATAACGCAGCGCCGCGTAGCGGATGCCGTGAATCTCGGCGTACCACTTGAGGACCTTTTCGAAGCACAGCTTCGATTCCCCGTAGGGATTGATCGGGATCTGGCGGTCGTTTTCGCGGATCGGCGTGTGCTCGGGCTGGCCGAAGGTCGCCGCGGTGCTGGAAAATACGATGCGCCCGACGCCGCTTTCGACCATCGCCTCCAGGAGGTTGATGCCGTAGGCGAGGTTGTTGCGGAAATACTTGGTCGGGTTCTGCATCGATTCGCCGACCAGCGAAAAAGCCGCGAAGTGCATCACCGCGTCGAATTTCCCTTCGGCGCAGACCCGGATGATGGCTTCCCGGTCGCCCAGATCGCCCAGGACGAAACGCGCCCGCGGATCGACCGCGTCCGCGTGCCCGGTGATCAACGCGTCGAAAACGGTGACCTCGTGGCCCCGGTCCAGCAGATATTCGCCGCATGCGCTGCCGATGTAACCGGCGCCGCCCGCTACCAGAATTTTCATAATCGTCCCCCCTTGAAAAGAAAACGGACGCTTCGTCAACCGACGAAGCGTCCGCAGGTGTGTGCGAAACCGGCGAATTATTCCGCCGGAGCGGCCACGGCTTCGGCCTTCGGAGCCGTCTTGACGGCTGCGGTGTCGGCTTCGACCAGCTGCAGGATGCACATTTCGGCGGCGTCGCCCTGACGCTTGCCGAGTTTGATGATCCGGGTATAACCGCCGGCGCGCTCGGTGTAGCGCGGCGCCACTTCGTCGAAGAGCATCTTGGCGGCGGTCTTGTTGTTGTGGAGTTTGGCGATCGCCAGGCGGCGGCGATGCAGATCGCCCTTCTTGCCGAGGGTGATCAGCTTCTCCGCCCAGATGCGCGCCTCGCGGGCGCGGACCAGGGTGGTCTGAATTTGGCCGTGTTCAAAAAGGCCCGCGATCATGTTGGCCAACATGGCGCGCCGGTGGGAACTCGTCCGACCGATTTTAAAGGTATGCACGCGGTGACGCATCAGTCTTCCTCCTCGTCGTCATCAATCCGGACCTTCGCCGATTCCGCTTCGAGCGCGCTCAGGAGCGCATCCGACAGCGACATGCCCAGCGACAGGCCGAACTTCTCGATTTTTTCTTTGATTTCATCCAGCGACTTCTTGCCGAAGTTGCGGTATTTGAGCATCCGGCCTTCGGTCTTGGTGACCAGCTCGCCCAGCAGGTGGATATTGGCGTTGTTGAGACAGTTCATCGCCCGGACCGAGAGGTCGAGAACTTCGACGTTCTGCGACAGCATCCGGAAGAGTTTCTGCTCTTCTTCGCTCATCAGGTCCTTGATATCCTTTTCGATCGGGTGCCCGCCCAGGAAAACCATCAAGTGTTCCTTGAGGATCTCCGCGGCGTTTTCCAACGCATCGTGCGGGGTGATCCGGCCGTCGGTCCAGATTTCCAGCTCCAGCGAGTCCATTTCGGTCTCTTCGCCGACGCGGGCCGCGCCGACCTGGTAGTTGACCCGGGTCACCGGGCTGAACAGACAGCCGACCGGAATGCTGCCGATGGTCCGCGACGCCTGGACGACGTCGGGGTCCTGGTAGCCTTTGCCCTTGATGATGTCGATCTCGGCCCGGAAAGGCACATCCTTGTCGAGAGTGCAAATCACCTGCTCGGGATTGAGCACTTCGACGGTGCCGTCGGTGATGATGTCGCCGGCGGTGACCTGGCCCGCCTTGTCGCGGCGGATTTCCAGAGTCTTGCCGGAATCGCTGTAGAGCTTCAGCCGCACCATCTTGAGATTGAGCACGATTTCAGTGACGTCCTCGACCACGTTGGGCAGCGACACGAATTCGTGCGCCGCGCCGTCGATGCGCACCGTGCAAATCGCCGCGCCTTCAAGGCTCGACAACAAGACGCGCCGCAACGAATTGCCCAGCGTATGACCGAATCCGGCCTGGAAAGGCGCCGCGATGAACTTGGCATAACGGTCGGTCGCGGTGCTTTCGTCGACAACCACCGACTGCGGCATCGGGAATCCTGCTGTTGCACTCATATTAATTCACCTCCTGGAGAGTGTCTATTTGGTCTAAAGCCGCCACCTCGCGGCGGCGGTCCGAAGAAGTACAACGCGTCAGACCCGGCGGCGTTTCGGCGGGCGGCAGCCGTTGTGCGGCACCGGCGTGATGTCCTTGATCGCATTGACTTCCAGACCCGCGGCGACGATGCCCCGGACCGCGGATTCGCGGCCGGCGCCCGGGCCCTTGATCCGGACTTCGACTTCCTTCATCCCCAGAAGCTGCGCCTTTTTGGCGGCGTCGCCGGCGATGACCTGCGCCGCGTAGGCGGTACTTTTGCGCGAGCCCTTGAAACCGTTTTTGCCGCCGGTGGACCAGCAGAGCACGTTGCCGTGCATATCGGTGAAGGTCACTTTGGTGTTGTTGAAGGTCGCCAGGACGTAGGCGATCCCCATCGGCACGTAACGTCCGGATTTGCCGCGCTGCTTGATTTCCTTCACGGGCTCCGCCGCCGGCGCCTCGACGGCGGCCGCGGTGTCGGCCATGGTGGTAATGTCTTCAGCCATATTATATCATTCCCAATTTAACTTGCTTTGTCCGATTCCACTGCCGGCCGCTTAACGGGCCAGACGGCGCTGGGTTTTGTCGCGGATCGCGCCGACGGTGATCTTCTTGCCCTTGCGGGTGCGGGCGTTGGTCTTGGTGCGCTGGCCCCGGACCGGCAGATGCCGACGGTGGCGGATGCCGCGATAGCAGTTGATCTGCTGCAGCCGGCGGATGTCGGCCGCGACCACCCGGCGGAGGTCGCCCTCGACCAGGATGTCGTTCTGCAGAATGGTGGTGATGGCGGAAATCTGGGCGTCGGTCAGGTCGCGAGCCTTCAACCCGAGGGGAATCTGGACCTTCTCGACGATTTCCATGGCTTTGGCCGGGCCGATGCCGTAGATGTAACGCAGCGCGTACTCGATACGCTTGTTGCCCGGGATGTCAACTCCGATGATGCGTGGCATAACTGATCTTCCCTGTTAACCTTGCCGTTGTTTGTGACGGGGGTTGCGGGCGCAAATGACCCTCACCACCCCTTTGCGCTTGATGATCTGGCAGTGTTCGCATCTGCGTTTCACCGATGCCCTGACTTTCATGATCTTCTCCTGAAAAAAAACTCTGATCCAATCGATGGGGAGGAAAAACGATCCACCCCCCTTTAAACGAAAAAAACTCCGCCGGTGCCGCAATCCCTCTCTCCGCTACAAAGAAAGGCATTCGCTCCGCCAGTCGCCACTCGGCATATCGCTCCCCACGAGCGGTGGAATTTTATGTGGGGACGCCAAGTGAACCCTATAATATAGCATGGGTTAGAGCCGTGTCAAACCGCCCCGGCGGGATTTTTGCCGGATTTTTCCCGCCGCGGCGGTTCGGTGCGGCTGTTTTCAGGGCAGGGCGCCGCGCCATGAGTACTGCGGGAGCGTTAAAACAGGCGGAATATGCCGGGATTGTCGTATCGAATGCTGTCGCCGGGGGCCAGGTTGCAATTCATCAGCAGCAGCAACTCCTCGGCTCCCTCCGGCACTTCGACGATGCCGAAAAGCCGTTGCCAGCCGTCCGGCGCATTCGCGTTTCCCGGATCGACCGCGATTCCGCAGTACAAGTTCATGAAACGGCCGGAGTTCATGAAGCGGACCGTCGTCGTGGGTTTCCGCACGCCGGAGGCAAACGCCTCGACCGCATACCATTGCCCCGGTTCCACCGGAATCGAAACCATGAAGCATCCCTCGAACACCCCCGTCGCTTTGGCGCAGAAGCGGTCATCCGCTCCTGCGGCGGAGTGGGGTTCGAAGGTCCCGGGCTCCCGCCCGACCGGCGTCATCTGCCAGAATCCCCAGCCGGCGGGCAGATTCCCCCATTCCCAGGTCCAGTACGGAGAATTTTTTCGTTCGACGGCCGGGTAGGCCGGATCGCACTTCGGGTTGACGACCAGATTGACCAGGGTTCCTTCCCGGCGCTGCGTTTCCCATATTTCGCGTCCGACCGCAAAAGGCGTGCGCATGAACTTCACCGCCGATTGGAAGCCCGGCAGTTGCTCTTCCCACGTGCCGGCGGGCGCGCGGTCGGCCGTCCCCCAATCCCAGTCGACCCAGCGGAACGCTTCGCCGTAAAACCAGCAGTATCCGTCGGCGGCTTTCATGGCGAACGACAGGTTCCGGCATAACCGGTTCAGGCGCGACCCGTTCCATTCTCCGCTGTAGAAGGCGCCCCGGTCCGGAGAATTGGTGTACATATCCAAATAGAGCCCGAAGCCGGTGCGGACCTGGTTGCGGTATTTCGAATGGTTCTCCGGCGCCACTGCGTCCAGGGCGTAGTCTTTGACCTCGATCGCCCGCTCGAAAAACTCGCTGCCTTCGAAGAAGTATCCCCATTCATTGGCGTCGATCAGCGTCGCTTCGGGGGGCAGCGCGTCAAGCATTCCGTTGAGGAAAGGAAACCACAGGTCGCCGGCCGCCCGCTCCGCTTCCGCGGGAGCCTCCGCGTAAATGAAATGCTGGTGCATGGAGAACAGCCAAAAGGCCAGGATGGTGATATCCGGATATTCCTGCGCAATCGCTTCCATCAGCTGTGCGCCGCGCCGCCGCGCCAGCCGCGCCGTTTCTTCATAGCTTCCATCCGCCTCGCTCCAGCGGAACTGATGCGCTCCGGCGTAATCCTCCGGGTCGAAGAGCAGTCCCCTGGCTTCTCCGTCGCGGGCAACCCCGGCCATGACGCCGAAGTTGTGTACGACATTGCCCCAGGCGTGATCGTCATCCCACCGTAACCGTCTCCCGGCGGCCAGCATGGTGGTCAGGAAATTGTGCTTCAGGCCGCCCTGTGCCAGCGATCGGAGGTTGGCGCCGTCTCCGGCCAGCCATTCCGGCTTCCACCGTTCTTCGGCGCCCATGGCGAACAGGAAATTCACCGATGCTTCGCCGGGGATGTCGCGCTTCACGGCGACAGTCAGTCCGTCCACCGGCAGCAGGACCAGTTGCTCCCGGTTCCGCGCGAGATCGTCGGTGTCCGCCCATAGCAGATCCCAGCCGTGGGCGATGATCCGTCGTTCCCGCAGCCCTGCATCGAGCTCGGACACCATTCCGACTGCGGCCAACAGCAGCATTCCCAGCTTCAACCCTGACTTCATCGATCGTGACCTTTCAAGTGATTGCTTGCGTATTGGTTCCGCAACGTGTTCAGCAACGGATAAATCCCCGGCAACCGGTCTTCCCAGGTGATGGATTTTTCCGCCGAATCGTCCGCCCAGTCCCAGTCGATCCATTGCGTATGCTCTCCGTACAGCCAGCAGTAGCCGTCCGCCTGCGCCAGGGCCGTGCCGCACAACAGCTCCAGTCGTTTCAACCGGGAACCGTCAAGCTCCGGCTGATAGCGCCATTCCTCCTCGGGCGTGAATACGTACAAATCCAGATATTGGCCGAACCCGATTTTGACCTGTGCCAGATATTTGCTCCGGTTCGCCGCGTCCACCGAAGCCAGGGCGGGATTTCTCTGCTTGTAGGCCCAATCGCCGAAATTCGACTGATCCTGAAACCAGTACGCCCATTCGTTCCCGTCGATCATGACGGCTTCCGGCGGCAATTCGTCCAGCAGACCGTTGATGAAGGGAAACCACAGGTCGCCGCTGCGGGCCGTTTCGGCTTCGAGATCGTAGCCCTGTTCCGGATCGCCGGCTGTCACCAGGTGCCGGTTCATGGAAAACAGCCAGAAGGCCAGAATGGCGACATCGGGATATTCGCCGGCGATGGCCCGCATCACCTGGCCCCCGCGTCTGCGCGCCTGCGCGGCGACCTCCGGGTACGGACCGTCGCTTTCCTGACAGATGAACTGTTGCGAGTTCGCGTAATCCTCCGGATCGAAAATCAATCCGCGCGCCCCCCCTTCGCGGGCCGTCCAGGCCATGAGTCCGAAATTGTGCGCGGCATTGTCCCATGCCTGATCGTCGTCCCAGCGCACCCGGACGCTGGCGCTCAAAAAAGTGGCCAGGAAATTATGCCGCAATCCCGCCTGGGTCAACAGCCGCAGATTCTCGATTTCTCCGGCCATCGCCTCCCTCGGCCATGGCGCTTCGACGATCGCATAGAGAAAATTCACCGGCGTCCCGTCCGGCGCGCTGCATCGGACCGCGATGGAAATTCCGTCCAGCGGCAACTGCGCCAGCTTGGCCCGGTTGCGGACGAGGTCGGCGGTATTCGCCCGCACCAAATCCCAGCTGTGTCCGATCAGCCGGCCCCGCAACTCTTCGGCGGAGACGGCCATGACCGACGACGCCAGGAGGATCAGGCCAAACCATTTGCTGCGGCTCATTCAGCCCTCTCACTTCTCGAAGATGAAATAATACCAGTCGAGGGAGTTGACGGTGGCGTCGATCTGCTCTTTGCGTTCGTTTTCGACCCGTCCGTCTCCCCAATAGAAGTTGGCTTTGGCGTTGTGCCGGTCGTAGTAGGGCATATATTCGGTTGTGCCGCTCCCCCAGTTGGTGAAGAATCCGTAGAAGCCCTGACTTGCGGTCTCGTGCTTGGTGTCGCCGATCATCAGCGTCTGGGACGTGTTTTTCACTTCCGCCCAGCGCCGCCACTGTTGAACCGGCGTATTGGCTCCGCCGCAATGGGCATTTTTGCCGTAGCTGGTTCTTTCATAGTCTGCCACCGGAGCGCCGGAGGGGCAGCAATACAGTTGGGCGGTGGTGACATATCCGTCGAGCATCAGCCGGGTGCTCCACAGATATCCGGCAGGGGTGGCGCCGGAGATGGAGGTGTTCGGTGCGTCGACCGCCAGGACGGTATGGTCGTTGTCGTTCCCCCACATGATGTCGAAGGTGGCGATCTGCTTGAGATTGCCCACGCATTTGATGTTCTGCGCCGC
>JAVBSD010000002.1:0-3549 GCA_031547325.1 Victivallaceae bacterium
TCCTTACAGTTTCGCCTGTTGAGACAGGCGACCAGCCTACGCGGCTGGACCGCGCCAGGTGGGACCCACCTGGACCCTGCCCAAAGCTGCGCGGCGGCCGACTATTTTTTTATTTTTTATATTTCGGGACGCCGATTTGACGAACGCCCTTTTCGGCGCTATCTTCCTTCTCGACACCGAAACGAAGAGGAGGCGTGGTTTTATGAGAGGCAAGCACAAAATTCCATTGCGGTCCGACATCCCCGCGGAACTGACCTGGGACCTGTCCCCAATGTACGCCGACGACGCGGCATGGGAAAATGACTTCACCAGCCTCGACGCCCTGCTCGAAGCCTTCACCGCCTTCCGCGGACGCCTCGCCGAATCCCCGGCGACCCTGAAACAAGCCATCGAAGCACTGGACGAACTCGAACGGCGCGGCGAAAAACTCTACTGCTACGCCCACCTCAAGAGCGATGAAAATACCGCCGACTCCGTCAATCGCTCCCGGCAAGACCGCATCGGCGCCGCTTTCGCCGGCATCTCGGCCGCATGCGCCTGGTTCGACCCGGAAATCATGGCCGTCCCCGAAGCCAAAATGACCAAACTGCTGGCCAGCCCCGAACTCGATTTCCACCGCCGCAGCCTGGAAGAACTGCTGCGCAAACGCCCCCATACCCTGAGCGAACCCGAAGAACGCATCATCGGCGAACTGTCCGACGTGCTGGGCGCCGCCTCCAAAACCTTTTCCACCCTCAACGACGCCGACCTGACCTTCAAGCCGATCCGCGGCGACAACGGCCGCAAACAGCCGGTCACCAACGGCAGCTACCGGCTGTTCCTGGAATCCCCGAAACGCCGGGTTCGCCGCGCCGCCTTCGAATCGGTTTTTTCCGGCTACAAAGGACTGGAACACACCTTCGCCACCACCCTCGATCATACGGTCAAGGAACACGTCGTCGACGCCCGGCTGCGCCACTACCCCGACACCCTCTCCGCCGCACTCTTCGACGACAAAATCCCCGGCGAAGTCTACACCAACCTGATCGCCGCGGTCCACGCCAAACTCCCGGCGCTCAAACGCTACTTCAAGCTGCGCCGCAAAGCCCTGCGCCTGAAACGCCTCGACGCCTACGACCTCTACGCTCCACTGACCCCGCAGGCACAGCGCCATTATACCTGGGACGAAGCGAAAAAACTGGTCGTCCAGGCCCTCGCCCCGCTGGGGAGCGAGTATCAGGAAACCCTCGAACGCGCCTTCGCCGAACGCTGGGTCGACGTCTCCGAGTGCAAAGGCAAACGTTCGGGAGCCTATTCGAGCGGCTGCTACGACAGCTATCCGTACCTGCTGCTCAACTTCAACGGAACGCTCAACGACGTGTTCACGCTGGCGCACGAACTCGGCCATTCGCTGCACAGCTATTATTCCAACCGCAGCCAGCCCTATCACTACGCCGATTATTGCATTTTCGCCGCCGAGGTGGCCTCGATCACCAATGAGCTTCTGCTCCACGACCATCTGGTGAAGAATTGCGGCGACCGCGAACTCGAATGCTACCTGATGAACCATCTCGCCGACGAATTCCGCGGCACGGTCTTCCGCCAAACCATGTTCGCCGAATTCGAGCTGGAAATTCACCGGCTCGCCGAAGCCGGGACGCCGCTGGTCGCCGACGAGCTCAACCGCCACTACCGGAAGATCAAGGACTCATACTGTTGCGGCGAAGTGCGCAATGACCCGTTGATCGCGGTCGAGTGGGCGCGAATTCCGCACTTTTACTACAATTTCTATGTCTACAAATACGCCACCGGCATGGCGGCGGCGGTCCAACTTTCGGCCAACGTGCTTTCGGGAGCGCCGAAAAACCTTGAACGCTACCTCGGTTTCCTCAAGGCCGGCGACTCCAAGGACGTGCTGGAAATTCTCCGCGACGCCGGAGTCGACCTCAGCGAGCGGGCCACCGTGGAAGCGGCGCTCGACCATTTCGAACACGTGGTCGACCGCCTCGAAGCCCTGCTCAAGAAATAAGAGGATCAGCCGAGTTCGTCCCCGGCGGGCGGTTGAAAGAGGGGAATGTACTTGTCCATTTCCGTTTCGGGAATGACGAATACGCCTTCGCCGGGGGCGCGGTTCCGCGCCTTCAGACGACGGTACAGCTCCGGATAGGGCACGTCCATATAGTGCAGCTTGAAATTTGCGCCCGACGCCTTGGCCCGGTTCCGGTAATCGTCGCGCTCGGCACGCGCCCAGCACCCGTAATCGAGCACGACGTCGCCGCCTGTTTTCAAGACATGTTCGGCCACGCCCCACATGATTTGTTCGATGCGCTTATGCCTCGCGTCGTGACGTTCGTCCCCGACGTCGTCGCCGAACAGTTTCAGGTGCCAGGCGTCGAGAGTCAGCAGGAGCGCGTTGGTTTCCGCCGCAAGCCGGCGGGCATAGGTGGTCTTGCCGCTGCAGGGCAATCCGACCATCAAATGCAACGTCGCCATCTTTTCCCGTCCCGATACGTTCCTGATTACACGCGCCCGACGGCGCGGCCGGACCGCGCCAGGCGGGCCCCGCCTGGACCATGCCGCCCTGCGGGCGGCCATTTTTTTGTTTTTATTTTTGGGGCCGGGTCACCGCGTCGAGGATGCGGCGCGCCACTTCAAGCTTCCCCGCCAACCCGATCTCAATCCGCTCCCCGCCGCGCCCGTACAACACCACACAGTTGGTGTCCGCCCCAAAACCGGCGTCGGAACGCCCCACATCGTTGGCGGCAATCCAATCGAGATTCTTGCGCTCAAGCTTGCCCAGCGCATTGGCCTCGATGTCGTCGGTTTCAGCGGCAAACCCCACCAGGATCTGTTCCGCCGGCTTGGCCGCGCCGAGACCGGCCAGAATATCCTCGGTACGCTCGAGCTCCAAGACCAGCGGCCCGGCGGATTTTTTCATCTTGCCCGCAATGCGGCGCACCGGACGGTAATCGGCCACCGCCGCCGCCATCACCACCAAACCGGCCTCCGGAGCCCGCGCCCGAATCTCGCGCGCCATCTCCGCCGCCGATTCGACCGGCACCATCTCCACCCCCACCGGCGACGGCAAAGTCACCGGCCCCGAAACCAACACCACCTCCCAGCCGCGCTCGACCGCGGCGGCAGCCAGCGCATACCCCATCTTGCCGGTCGAACGGTTGGAGATGAAACGCACCGCGTCAATGGCTTCGCGGGTCGGCCCGGCGCTGATCAGAACCTTCATGGCGCACACTCCCCGCGCTGCCGCGCCGAAAAACAATGCCGCAGCCTCCGGCATTCGGGACACATGAAACGGTCCAGCGCGTAGACCTCCGAACGCCGCTCCGAACGCCGGAACAATACCTCGTCGCCGGCGTCAAGCTCGATGGACTCCGGCGCGTTGTCCGCCAGCAGCATCGCCGGACCGCGGATGATTCCCACCCGGACCACCGACTTCTCGTCGATCACCAGATGGTTGACCACCTCGGTCGAGTTGCTGAACGCCAACCCGTGCCCGACCCGGAAAGTGCTGTGGGTAATGCTGCGGTAATAGGCCGTGGACCCGTGCGCCGT
>JAVBSD010000123.1:0-5532 GCA_031547325.1 Victivallaceae bacterium
GAAAGTACCACGGCATCGGCAGCGACGGGTCGCACCCCGCCCATTGCAGATCGCCGTAGGCGCGTTCCCAGGCGTCGCCGCAGAACAATGCTCCGGCGGCGAAATCCCAGGAGAAGCGGAGTTGCAGATAATGGACCGCGGTGGTGTCGGCAGCGATGGCCACGGTCAGGGCGCCGCCGGGGCGCGCCGTCAGCGTGACGGCGAGATCTTCGCAGCGGAATTCCCCGCCGGACGGCTTTCCCGTCCGGATACCGGTTTCGGTAAAAACGGTAATCATGGTCGGCTGCGGCATCGTCACTCCCCTTTCCCGCAACCAGCCGCGCCGGGGGACGGCTTCAGGAACAGTTCGATCACCGGGATTTCATCGGGCGGCTGCATCACCGACAGATTCAGCACGCAGCTGGTCGGAGCGAACTCCTCGGCCATCGGGTCGAAGTGTTCCGGTTTCGGAGTGCCGTTGCCGAACGGCACTTCGCTGGCGTCTCCCAGGAGCTGCGCATATTCGACCTGGTCGGCCAGATTCGGCAGCTCCAGCTTCAGCAGCGGCCAGTCGAACACGTGCACGTACAAACGCCGGGCGTCGGGGTTGTAGGTATAATGGCAGAGCGCCGGCTCCGTCCACTCCGGCGGCGCCATCGTGCAGCCGTAAATCGAGCGCGCGTTCAGCCGTATCCAGTTGGCGTACACCGTCAGGGCGCGTTCCGCCCGGGCGTCGAAGTTGCCGCGCCCGGTCGGCCCCACATTCATCAGCATATTGCCGCCGCGGGCCACGTGTTTGACCAGCATCCCGATGAATTGCCGCGAGGACTTCCAGTACATCTCGTCGCGGTTGTAACCCCAGCTGCCGGAAAAGGTATGGCAGCCTTCCCACGCGATCGGCCGGCCGCTGCCGTCGTGCGGCGAGCGCACCGGGACGATCTGCTCCGGCGAAACGAAATCCCCGGCGCCCGGCAGGTCCATGCGGTCATCCAGGATGATCCCCGGCCGGAGACGCCGCACCAGCTCCAGCAGCCGCTCCGATTCCCAGTCGGCGCGCCCTTTGCCGTCGGCCATGTGGGTATAGGAAAAATCGAACCACAGAATGTCGACCGGCCCGTATTCGGTCAACAGCTCGGTCACCTGGTTGCGCATGTATTCGGCGTAACGGCGCATATCCCGGCCGCTGTTGCGTTCGCGTTCCTGCTGGTTGTCGCGTTCCGGGTGGAAGCAGTCGACGGTGAAGTCGGGGTGGTGCCAGTCCAGCAGCGAATAGTAAATGCCGACGCGCAGCCCTTCGGCGCGGAACGCGTCCAATGTTTCCCGCAAAATATCGCGCCCGAACGGCGTATTGGTGACCTTGAAGTCGGTATAGCGGCTGTCCCACAGGCAAAAGCCTTCGTGGTGTTTGGCGGTGATCACCAGATAACGCATGCCCGCTTGTTTCGCCTGTCGCGCCCAGTCGCGCGGGTCGAACAGATCCGGGTCGAAGTGATCGAAGTATTTCCGGTACTCCGCGGCCGACAGCCGTTCCCGGTTCTGTACCCATTCGTGCCGCCCCGGCAACGCGTACAACCCCCAGGTGATGAACATCCCGAAACGATCGTGACGCCACCAGGTCAAATCGCCGCCGGTTCCATTTTTCCGTATTTCCGTCATCTCTTTTTCTCCTCGATTTTATTTTTTTAAAACAGGCGGGGGATGCCGATTCGGGCCAGGCCGCCGGGCTGTTCGCGAACCGACGGCGCTTCGGGCGTCAGCCGCAGCTCCGGCGCCGCCGGCGCCGCCGCGTCCTGCAGCAGCCAGAGCTCTCCGCGCCCCCCGGCCAATGCCAGCTCCGCCGCGTCCGTCTCCGTCGCCCGTCCGTCCGGCCCGGTCAATCGCGCCCGCCGCCACGGATTGCTGACCCGGCACCCCGCCGCCCAGCCGATTTCAATCCGCGCCCAACATACCCCGCCCTCCCGCACCTGCGCGGAAACCACATGTCCGCCCACCGCGTGCAAGGTGAATTCCGCCGCCGTCGCCGCCGTCACCGCCGGAGCAATCCGGATCACTCCGTCATGGCTTTGGAGCAACCGTTCGTTCAGCGCGCAAGCCACCACCCCCAATCCCTCCAACCCCATGTGCCGAAACGGCCCCGCGCGCACCGGACGGCGCGGCTGCCAACGCGGATCGCCGCGCTCGGCGTCGTAAATCATGTTTTCCCCCCGCGCCAGCAACGCCTCCCGCATCAGGAAGCTGTCGGCGAACCAGCCGTTCGCAAACGCCTGGAACGACGAGATGAGTCCATGCAGCTGCCGTTCCAGCAAATCCCCCATCCCCAGCCGCGCCATCAGCACCGGCTCCGGATCCCAGGCGATAATGCCTTCGCAGCTCGACTGCGCCAGAACGGTATTCCACGCGATATCGTACGCTTCCGTCCCCCGCTCCGCCAGCCCGACCACGCCGCACGGAAAAATGCCCAGCGTTTCACTGCCCGGACCGACGCCCTCGTTATTGGCCGGATGCAGCGGCTGCGTCGCCTCCGACGGCGGCCGCTGCCGCTCCAGTCGCCGGATCGCAAATTCCGTCGCGTACTGCAACGGCCCGGACGAGGCGAAAAAGGACGCATCCGCCGCCCCGTCGCCGACCCGCCGCCCCGCCGCGAAGCGCTTGGTCCCGCGCCACGGCGTCCCGGCCGCCACGCCGACCCCGCAACTGCCGTCCGGAGCCGACGCCGCCTCCAGATCCGCCATCAACGGCGCCTCCGCCAGGCGCGCCAGGATGTCGGCGAAGCCGTCGCAGCGCGCGTCCGCGGTGCCGGTGAGCCGGAGCGCTTCCAGCACCGCCGGCAGCAATGTGCGCAAACACATCAGCTCCGAATGCTGGTCGGTGAACAAGATCCACCCTTCGCAGGCGCTGCCCGAAGAGGTATGCAGCTTCCCGTCGTCTCCGGCTTCCAACCCGGCGGCGAGAAACAACGCGGCGTCGATCATGTACGGCAGCGCCCGGTCGCGCAAAAACGCGAGGTCGCCGGTATAGCGGTAATGACGGTAAAATTCCAGCGCGATCTGCGCCGGCGGCGTGTGATTGCTGCGTTCGTACACGCTCGGGCAGCCGCGCCAGTCGCATACGTCGCTGGCCCAGCCGCCGGGGCGTTGAAACAGCCGGCCGGCGGTTTCCCGGTTGAGCTCCAGCGCCTGAAAGCGCCAGTCCAGGTAGGGGCGGCACACCTCCGCGTGTCCCGCCGCCTCCAGCGACCAGTAGATCATCTGCTGATTCCAGTGGAAGAAAAATCCCCACGCCTGAAAATCGTGCATCCACTCCCACAATCCGCCGATGAAACGCCCCGGCACCGGCCCGCGCTGCGCCGCGTTGGCGTAATACATGTGCAAATGCCACAGCCCGTCCAAATGCGGATCGCCGCCGGACAGATGCGACCGCTGCCAGAAGTCGCGCCAGCGCCCGGCGTTCTGCCGGAGGCGTTCGTCATAGGCGACCCGGCGTTCCGCCGCCAGCCGCCGTTCGCCCTCATCGCCCTCGCCGCCGCCCGGCGCGCTCAGCAGCGCCGCCACTTCAAACGCGCCGGGCGCGTCGATGGTAAAATCGCCGCCGAAGCGGTTGTTGCGGCGACCCGGCAGCGGCTTCGCGTCCGCGTCGAAACAGCTTGCCGCCAGTACGAAGCGTCCGCCCGAGGCGGTATCGCTGACCGCGATGCCGCCGGCTCCGGCGGCGCACCGGGTTTCCGCCAGCCCCGCCTCCGGTTCGTGACGCCATTGGGAATACCAGCGGCCGAAAGAGCGGCTGCCGTAACGCTCCACCGTGACCCGCTGCCGGGCGGCTTCGGTCAACACGGTCCGCCACTTCAGCCGCAGAAAATCGTCGTCTTCCGCAACCAGCGCCGACCACTCCACCGTGCCGAAGACCGATGTGACCGTCCCCGTGGCCGAGCCGGTGGTCAGATCCAGTTCGATCCGGCAGTCGGTCAGGTATACGGTATCGAAGACCGGCACGCCGAAATCGATGACGATCCGCCCGCCGTGCCGCAGCGTCGGCGAACGCTCCTCCTCTTCGATATCCCAGTTGTGAAATTCCCGCGCCGGCACCTCGGTCCACAGATCACTGCGGTTCAACACGCAGTACAAGCGCGAATCGTCGCACCACAAGAGCGCGCCGATGCGGCCATTCCCCAACGGCAATCCGTCCATCGGATCGCGCGGGCAATCCAGGTAAACCGGATTGCAACGGCTCACCCGGTGCGGCCAATTGTCCGGGTGCGTGAAGTGTTTGTGAATGTCCATCCGAAAGCGTTTCCTGTTTTATTGCTTTTTGCACGTCAGCAGCGCCAGCGACCACGGCGGCATTTCGGGCAGGGCGAACAGAGTCGCGCCGCCGTCGATTTCGCCGCGGAGCTCCGCGCATCCTCCGCGCCAATCCCGCCACGTCGCTCCGGCGGCGACGCCGGACAGGCGCAAAATCGCCCCGCGCGCCGGATCCTGCGACGCGTTGACCAATTGGATCGCCGCCGCCCCGTCCGGCTCCCGGTACCGCGCCCACAGCGCGATCCGGTGATAAGAAGCGATGTCCGCCAGCCCCGCCGGCCCCGCCAACCACCGGAACAGATGTTTCAAACTGCTCAGTTTGCGCTCGAATTGCAGATCGCGCAACGGATAATACCCCGCCACCGCTACCCGTCCCCCCAGCCGGTTGCGGCAGATCCCCAGCGTACACGGCGCGATTTCACGCCCCTGATAGTCGATCAGCCGGGCCAGCGTTTCCGCCCCCTCGCCGGTCGCTTCCAACGCGTAACCGCTGCCATGCCCCCACGGAAAACTCTGGCGGCAGTCACGGCGAAATCCCGCCGCGTCCCGGTTGAAGGGATGATCGGCCAATTCTTCGATCGCATCGAACTCTGTGCGCCCGGCGATGCGGAAGCCCGCCAGGTCGCCATGGCCGCGCGCCTCCAGTACCGGCAGCGCCTCCGCGTCACAGTAAACCCCGCGCCGGAACAGCTCCAGCAGCGTCGGCTCCGGCAGCATCCGGGCGCTCTGGGCGGTCAGAATCGTCACCGCCGCCTCTTCCGGCCGATACGCCGGCGGCAATCCGGCGGTGAACAGCCCGGAAAAGTGCGGATTGGGCCACTGCCACAGCGCATCTTCCCAGTGCGTCCCCGCCGCCGGAATCGCCCCGGCGGCGTGATCCGGGGTCCAGCCGTGATAGATGCCGGAGGGCCGCAGCCGCGACCACTGCGCCTGCAAATCCAGAAACGACCGCAACGCGGTCAACCCGTCCAGCAGCGGCCGGTAGGTTGCCAGGGGATCCCCGGCATCCAGCACAGTCCAGGCGCAGCCGGTCAATCCGGCGGCCAGATAAACCGCGCCTTCGAAGCAGGTTCCGTGTACCGATTTGGCCAGGCGTTGATAATTGAAATTCTCCACCTCGGCCTGAATATTGCCGACCGCATCCGGCAGCCAGGCGGCTTCGCAGCCGATGCAGTGCGCTTTGATCAGGAAATCGTCGAGCGCGCGGTCGGTATAAGCGCCGCCGCCGGGGCGCCAGCGCACCGGTTTCGCTCCG
>JAVBSD010000120.1:0-2876 GCA_031547325.1 Victivallaceae bacterium
CCGGCGACCTCCAGCGCCAGCAGCGCCAGCAAAAGTTCGCTGCCGACGCGGTCCTCCAGCACCGGCCCGATACAGTAATTGTCCGGATTCAGCAGGTCGCTCTCCGGCGCCACCGAAAACCCGGCGCGGCGCATGAAATCGCCGAGCCGTTGGAGCGTGTTCACCCCGTACTTGCGCGCCCCGTCGCCGAACTGGGCGAAAAGCTCGTACAGCGCCGGCGAAGAATCGTTGTCGTACCACAACAAATGCACCTCGATCAGCCCCTCCGCCAGATCGATGTCCCGCTGCCGGAGCAATTCGGAAAATTGCTGGCGCCGGCGGCGCAAAGTCAAAATCGCTTCGAGCTGGTGAATGCGGCGGCGCAGCATCGGGTCCGGCGACTCATGCAGATCGCGCAGATAGCCGTCGAGCTCATTTTCCCGCTTCAGCAGCTCGGCCATCGCGCTGCGGGCGATCTGGTCGTCCGGATCGTCGAGCAGGCTGAACAATCGTTCAAGCGTCGCCATCGGGTCGCTCTTGCGCCTTGGCGGCGCGTTCCGGGAATTTGCCGACCAGGGCCGCCTCGGCGATCTGTTTGACCTCGTCGGCAAAGTCGGAACGGATGATCCAGCGCAGGAAGCCCGGTTCGTTGACCGCGATGTCCTTGAGTTCGCGCCCCGAATGCTTGCCGAAGTTGACGATCACCGTCTCCCCCGACCATTTGAAGCGGTTGGAAGAGTCCAGCGCGTCGGGGTCGCGGTTGTCGGAGTATTCCGCCAGCCCGGCGACGTCGCGCGGCAGGCCGGGGAATTTGTCGAGCTGCCCCTGGAGCACCTCCATGGTGGCCCGGGTGTCGGCCTCGGCCGAATGCGCGTCTTCGAGCTTGGCGCCGCAGAAGAATTCGTAAGCGCCGGACAAGGTGCGCGGGAACAGCTTGCAGAAGATGGTGTAGACGTCGACGATCTTGCGGTCGGCCAGCGAAAACTCCAGCCCGGCGCGCCGGAATTCGTTGACCAGCAATGGCACGTCGAAACGGGCCAGGTTGTAGCCGGCCAAATCGCAGTTTTCGAGATAGTTGTAGAGGTTGCGCGCGAGCTGCATGAACTGCGGCGCTTCGGCGACGTCGGCATCGGTGATGCCGTGCACCTCGGAGGCGCCCGGCGGAATCGGCATGCCGGGATTGACCAGCCGGGTGATGGTTTGACTGGTGCCGTCCACATTGAGCTTGAGCACCGAAATCTCGACGATGCGGTCGCTCTCCGGCCGGGTCCCGGTGGTCTCCAGGTCGAAAAATACCAGCGGACGCGACAATTCGATTTTCAAAGACATCTTCTACCCCTCCAATTCACTGACAAAAACCTGCTCCACGAAACGCAATGCGGCGGCGCGGTCGAAGTCGGCGCACTTGATGTTGAGACAATTGGCCTGCGCCGCGGCCAAACCGGCCCGAAAGGCCTGGACGCCGGAGGCTCCGGCGAGATATTCGCTCATGGTCACCGCCGAAACCGTGTCCCCGGAACCGACCGGATTGACCACCTCTTCCAGCCGCGGCACGGCGCAGCCGTAGATCGTCCCGGAGGGATCGCCCCAGTAGGCAAGCTTCGGCCCGTCGGTGATCCCGACCCCGGCCAGGCGCGGCCACCGCCGGTAAAGTTCGGCGATCCCCGCCGCCGCCGTCTCCCGGCCCGCAAGCGCCCGCAGCTCCTCGGCGTTGATCTTGAGCAGGATCGCCGCCCCGGTGTCCAGCACGGTTTCGATGCGGTGCCAGGCGTCGACCAGGACCGGCAAGCCGCGTTTCCGGGCCGCCTGCGCCAGACTTACGTAAAACCCCGGGTCCATCGTCCCCGGCAGGGTGCCGCACAACGCCAGGGCGTCGGCCAAAGCCACTTCGCGCAGGGCGATTTCCAGCGCCTCGGCGACGGCCGCGGCTTCCGGCGCGGCCGCCGGTTCGATCAGCTCGGTCATGCTGCCGGAAGCGCGGCAGAGACAAGTGGTGCAGCAGCGCGTCGGCGCGACGACGCTGACGGTCAGATGGGGCAGCCCTTCGCCGCAGAGATATTGCACCAGCGACTCGCCGTTGACGCCGCCGGCGAACTGGACCACCACCGCGTCGGCGCGGGTCCAGTTGCGCACCGCGCGGACGAAATTGATCCCCTTGCCCGAGGCGAATTCGACCTTGTCGGAGGCCCGGTTGACTTCGCCCGTACGCAGATGTTCGAAGGTCAGGACCTTCTGCCACGCCGGATTGGCGCCGATGGCGACGATACGTTTCACAATAATTCCTCCAGGATGGCATAAAGTTCGGCGTCGGAAAATTCCCGCGGATTGGAGCGCATGCTGCCGGAACGCGAACGCCGGACGATGGCGTCGAACATCTCCGGCCGCAATCCGGCTGCTCCCAGCGTGGCCGGGAAACCGAGGCCGGCGCGCAGCGCGTCGACCCGCGCCGGCAGTCCGGGAGCCAGTTCGTCGAACAGCGTTGCCGCAGCGGCGGCGTTCCAGCGCATCACCGCCGGCAGCAGAATGGCGCAGCATTTGCCGTGCCCGAGGTGCAGCGCCGCGCCGATCGGATGCGCCAGCCCGTGCACCGCCCCCAGCCCGGATTGCGCGAAAGCCATCGCGCCCAGCAAACACCCCTCGGCGACGTCGCGCCGCGCGGCAACCGTCCCCTCGCGGCAGGCCTCTTCGAGCGAATTCAGGATCAGCCGCACCCCGGCGGCGGCCAGCGCCCGGCTCGGCGCCGTCGCGCCCCGCGACACATAGGATTCGATGCCCTGGGTCAACGCATCCATGCCGCTGGCGGCGGCGACCGCAAAGGGACAAGTGTAAGTCAGCTCCGGATCGACCAGCGCCAGCGCCGGAAACATGAAAGACGACCTGATCGACTGCTTGAGCCC
>JAVBSD010000215.1:0-6102 GCA_031547325.1 Victivallaceae bacterium
TGGCCTTTGACCTGGCCGATTTGGCGCGGCAGGGTGCCGACGGTGCCGCAGTAGACCAGCGGCTTGCCGAGATAGCGCTCATCGAAGTATTCCCAGCCCAGGCCGTAGGGGATGCCCGACTGGTTGCCGCCGTCGATGACGCCCTTGTGGACGCCGTCGCGCAGCCGCCGCGGATGCAGCAGCCCCTCCGGCACGTCGCGGTCGGCGGTGAACGGCGAACCGAGGCAATAGCCCCAGACGTTGATCAGCAAATCCGCCCCCTGCCCGGTGCCGAGCGGGTCGCGGTTGACCCCGACGATGCCGGTCATCGCGCCGCCGTAGGGATCGAGCGCCGAAGGGCTGTTGTGGGTTTCCACCTTGTACACCAGGTCGACCCGGTCGTTGAAGCGGATCACGCCGGCGTTGTCGTGGAAGACCGAAACCAGGAAATCGACCTCTTCGCCGATTTCGTGGGTGCTCTTCTTGATGAAACTCTTATAGCAGGAAACGATCTTGGCTTTTTCGCCGGTTTCGAGATCGGAGAAGTCGATCGCGGCGTCCATGATCTTGTGCTTGCAATGCTCGCTCCAGGTCTGGGCCAGCACTTCGAGCTCGACGTCGGTCGGGTTGCGGCTCAGGCCGACCTGTTCGCGCCCTTCGGCGCCGCGGAAGTAATTCTGGATCGCCTTCATCTCGTCCAAGGTCAGCGCCAGGATTCCCTTGCGGCTGATTTCCATCAAGGCGGCGTCGGGAACTTCGAGGTCGTATTCGCGCACCACGCCGCCGCCGGTGGCGGTGACCAGCGGCAAGTTGAAAGGCAGCGGCCGCTTCAGCTCCGCGCCCTCGAAAACCCGCACCGTCTGAATCAGTTCATTGGCCAGCAGACGGCTGCCGATTTCGCCGACGCTTTCGCGGGTCAGCCCGTCGCCGTAAAGCAGATATTCGACCGAGCTGAAAACCTGTTCGTCATCGCGCAATTTGCGCCCGACGATGTCGCCGACCGCCTCATGGGCGGTGCGTCCGACGTTGTCGGTGACGCCGGGACGGAATCCCACCGCGACGATGTAGCGGCAATCGCCCTCGGCCGCGGTCAGCGCCGGCGCTTCGCCGATGCGGCAGTTCTGCAGCACCGGATTGGCCAGGAATTTCGCCACTTCCGCCGCCTGACGGTCGTCGATATCGGCCCGGACGGTATAGACGTCGCGGCTGCGCACCGCCGCAACCGGCAGCTTGAGGAAGTCTTCGATCTGCCGTTTCACCCCCTCGCCGCGGGCGTCGCGCCACTGCGGCAAGCCGGAAATTTCAATGCGGTAATTGTTCATCGACTGGATTCTTTCACTGGCCGTGACATTTTTTATACTTCTTGCCGGAACCACAGGGGCACGGCTGATTGGGTCCGATCTTCTCCTCGCTGCGCCGGTGGGTCACCACCGGCGGCTGCGGCCGCGCCGCGGCCGCGCGACGCGCCGGCTTGCCTTCGGTCTCGGGTTCGTTCGCTTCGAGCACGCCGGCAGCGGCCGCCTCGGCGTCGGCGCCGGAATCCTCGAACTGTCCGAAGCTGCGATGGATGAAATTCTGCGGCATCATCTTGGGCATCATCTTCATCAATTCCTCGATGTTGATGACCCGCGACGGCGTCTGCATGGTGAACATCCCGGAGGCGGCGCGTTTCTGAATCTCCGCCATCAGGCTCTGGAAGGCGCGGAACGCCTCGTTCTTGTACTCGACCAGCGGATCGCGCTGGGCGTAAACCCGCAGGTTGATGCTCGAACGCAAATGGTCCATGGTGTAAAGGTGCTGCTGCCACAGCCGGTCGATCGCTTCGAGCACGACGCGCCGCTCCACCCACTTGCAGTCGGCCGGTGCCAGGTGCGAATTCTTCTCCTCGAACGCCGTCTCGACCCGCCGCGCGATCTCCATCGCCAGCGCCTGCTGGTCGCCCACCTCGCCCCCGGCCTCGACGCCGGCGGTGAGATTCTCCTGCGAGAAATTCAGCGGGAAGGTCACGTTGAGCCAGGAGAGGAACTTATCCCAGTCGAAAGCCTGTTTCCGCTCATCCGACGCCGGCAGCGACGCGATGGTCGCGACTTCGTTGATCAGCAGCTCCTCGATCAGCCCCATCAGCACTTCGCCGGGCTCCTCGGAGAGCAGCGCCGCCTTGCGCAAGCCGTAGATGATTTCGCGCTGCTTGTTCATCACGTCGTCGAATTCCAGCGTCCGCTTGCGGACCGCGAAGTGGTGCTGTTCGACCCGCTTCTGGGCCATTTCGATCGACTTGGAGAGCCATTTGTCGGTCAACCCCTCGCCGTCCTTGGGGCCGAAGCGTTCGAAAATGCGGATGATCCGGTCGGAGCCGAAGAGACGCATCAGGTTGTCTTCGAGCGAAACAAAAAACGCCGACGACCCCGGATCGCCCTGGCGCGACGAACGGCCGCGCAACTGGCGGTCGATGCGCCGCGAATCGTGGCGCGAACTGCCGATGACCCTGAGGCCGCCCAGATCGGCGACGCCGGCTCCGAGCTTGATGTCGGTGCCGCGGCCGGCCATGTTGGTGGCGACGGTGACGCCGCCCGGCTGCCCGGCCAGGGAAACGATCTCGGCCTCGCGCTGGTGGTTCTTGGCGTTCAGTACGTTGTGCGGGATATTCTGGCGTTTGAGCATCCGGCTCAGAATCTCCGAATCCTCGACCGAAATGGTGCCGAGCAGAACCGGCTGGCCGGTCGCGTGACAGCGCGCCACCTCGGCGACAATCGCGTTGAACTTGTCGCGCCGGGTGGTGTAAATCAGGTCGTCGTCGTCGATGCGGCGGCACTGGCGGTTGACCGGAATCACCACCACGTCGAGCTTGTAGATCTGATGGAACTCGTTGGCCTCGGTTTCGGCGGTGCCGGTCATGCCGGCGAGCTTCTGGTAGAGCCGGAAGTAGTTCTGGATGGTGATGGTCGCCATCGTCTGGGTTTCCTGCTCGATGGTGACGTTTTCCTTGGCCTCCAGGGCCTGATGGAGACCGTCCGAAAAGCGCCGGCCGGGCATCATGCGCCCGGTGTGCTCGTCGACGATCATCACCTTGCCCTCCTGGATGACGTAATCGACGTCGCGCTCGAAAAGGCAGTAGGCCTTCAGCAGCTGGCCCATGTCGTGAAGCCGTTCGCTCTTGGCGCTGTATTCGGCCTCGAAATCCTTGCGCCTGGCAAGACGCTGCTCCTCGGAAATCGCCGGATCGTTCTCGATGCGGTGAATTTCGCCGAGCAGATCGGGCAGGATGAAAGCCTCCGAATCATTGGGGGAAATCGCGTTGCGGCCTTTTTCGGTCAGGTCGGACTCGTTGGCTTTTTCGTCGATGGTGAAGTACAGGATCGACTGGACCTCCTGAAGCATGCCGCGGTTGCTGTCGCTGCGCACCTGGGCTTCGAGCTTTTCGAGATCGCGCAGCAGCGTCCCGTCTTCGAGCATATGCAGCAGCTGCTTGTGGGTCGGCATGCCGAATTTGACCTGCAAAAGTTTGGTCAGCGCCTCTTCCTTGTCGGCGTCGGAAACTTTTTCCTGCTCAAAAACGTCGCGCGCCTCCTTGATCAGGCGCGAGCACAGCAGGTTCTGGCGCTGGTAGACGTCGGCGACCAGCGGACGGATGACGTCGAACTGGTGGGTGGCCATCGGCACCGGTCCCGAAATGATCAGCGGCGTCCGGGCCTCGTCGATCAGGATCGAGTCGATTTCGTCGACGATCGCATAATAGTGGTCGCGCTGGACCAGCTGCGCCGCATCCTGGGCCATGCCCATGTCGCGCAGATAGTCGAAACCGAACTCGCTGTTGGTCCCGTAGGTGATGTCGCAGCGGTATTGCTCGCGGCGCACCGACGGAGGCTGCATGTTCTGAAGACAGCCGACGGTCAACCCCAGATAGCGGTAGACGCAGCCCATCCACTCGGAGTCGCGGCGGGCCAGGTAATCGTTGACGGTGACCAGCTGGCAATTGCGCCCGGTCAGTGCGTTGAGGTACAACGGCAGCGTCGCCACCAGGGTCTTGCCCTCGCCGGTGGCCATTTCTGCGATGTTGCCGCGGTGCAGCGCGATGCCGCCCATCAGCTGGACGTCGAACGGCACCATATCCCACACCAGCGACTGCCCGCAGACCTCGAACTCGCGGCCGACCATCCGCCGGCAGGCGTTCTTGACCACCGCAAAGGCTTCGCACATGATGTCGTCGGCAGTTTCGCCGGCGGCGAGGCGGACCCGGAATTCCCCGGTCTTGGCCAGCAGATCCTCTTCGCTCAGGCGCTGGTATTCCTCCTCCAGGAGGTTGATCCGCTCGATCAGCGGACGCATTTTCTTGATATCGCGTTCCGACTTGGTGCCGAATACTTTCTTCAATATCGCCGTAATCATTGAGCCGTTACAACCTTTCATCGGGTCGAAGCTCACCCGGCGCGGAATTTCGATGGTTCGGAACGGCTCCGGCGGTCGGAATGAGCTTCTGGGGATTTATTTCGATCCGGGACGATCGATGGAAATATGTTCCTTGCACATCGGACACTCCGCCGGCTCCCAGGTCGGCAGCGATAACTTGAGCGCGCTCCGGTGCGGAACGTCGAACTTCGCCTTGCCGCCGGAACGGTCGACCAGAACCGCGACGCCGGCGACCGTGCCGCCCAGCGAGCGCACCAGATCGATGGTCTGCTGTACGCGGCCGCCCTCGGTGATCACGTCTTCGGCCACCAGCACCCGTTCGCCGGGGCGCAGGACGAAGCCGCGCTTCAGCAGCAGCTGCCCGTCTTCCTTGTCGGCGAAAATCGCCCGCCGCCCGAGCGCCCGGCCCATCTCCTGGCCGACGATCAGTCCGCCGACCGCCGGAGAAATCACCGTGTCAATATCGCCGGCATTGAAAAATCCGGCGAGGTAGCGGCAGACCGCTTCGGCCTTGTCCGGGTATTGCAGGAGCAGCGCAGCCTGGAAAAACTGGTTGCTGTGCTTGCCGGACCGCAGTTGAAAATGTCCGTCGAGCAATGCTCCGGATTCTTTGAGGATGGCGATGATTTCCGCTTCGGTCATGGTCGATGGGATGCTTTCGGTTATCGGAAGGTGTCGGGGGACGATGGTTCGATCCACAGATGGAAATCGACCTTGCGGTTGCCGAATTCCAGCGTGATCAGCGTATTGAGGCGGGTCAACAAGAGCGCGTAGGGGATCTTGACTTCGCCGCCGGCGACGTTGACCGAAACGTTGCTGTCGCCCAGAATGTCTTCGGCCTCGCGGATCGCCGCGATCAGCTTCAGCATCCGGCCGAGCTTATCGCGCAACTGCTTGTCCAGCTGATAGGTCTGATGGCATTCCTGGCACACGGCCTGAAAATCGGGACGCGCCACTTCGGCCAGGTTGAACTTGACCACGCCGGGACAATTGTCGGCAAGACAGTGAAAATCGATCTGCGCTTTGGCGCCGAGCTCCTGGGTCGCTTTGCTCATTTACGCTTCCGTGAATTCTTCGACGATTTTGAGAATCTGACTGGGCCGGGTGGCGTTTTCGGTCAGCTTGGCGATCAGTTCCGGCGAACGCATCTTGCGGGAGATGCTGCCGAGGAGCTGCAGATAGGCCTCCTGGTCGGAGTCGGCGGCGACGATGAAAACCACCACCGTGACCGGCTGGCCGTCCTGGCTCTGGTAATCGGTGATCGGATTGGTGCAGACCCCGATCAGAATCACCGGATCGGGAATATTGCCGACCCGAATGTGCGGCAGGCCGAGGCCGTTGCCGACGCCGGTGGTCATCATCCGCTCGCGCTTCCAGACCAATCGGAAGATCAGGTCGCGATCCAGTTTCGACAGGTCGGCGGCCCGCGAAATCAGTTCGTCGAGGATTTCGATCTTGTTCTTTCCATGCAGAACCACGATCGAGTCCTTGGTGATGTATTTGGCAAACGACGTTTTCATCCCACCCTCCGATATTTTAATGTCATTGCTATAGTTCCTATAAGATAACCTCCGGCGCAGCGATTTTCAACCGGAGGCGAAAAAATTATCTCGATAATTCCCCCGCCGGCGGCGCTTCTCCGAGCATCCGCCTGAGCAAAACGCGAAAATCCTCCGGCACCGGCGCGCAAAACTCCATCTTTTCCCGGGTCGCCGG
>JAVBSD010000483.1:0-15896 GCA_031547325.1 Victivallaceae bacterium
GTCAGAATCACAACCGGTATAATACATCGCCGCCCCCATCGTCATCGGCAACGGAATGTAATCCTGAACCTGCTGCGGACTCCAGTTGTTGCGGTTCAAATAATCGTCGACCACCTTCATTTCAACGTCGGTGCAACCAGGGAAATTGGAGATGAACAACGGCACCAGATATTGCTCCTTGCCCGCCTTGGCGCTCTCCTCCTCGAAAAAACGGCGGAAACGGAAAAACTCCTCCGCCGAAGATTTCCGCATCAACCTGAGCACCTCCGGATGAAGATGCTCGGGCGCGGCCTTCATATGCCCGGAAACATGATGATGAATCACCTCGCGCAGCAACTCCGGCTGACGCAACGCCAAGTCGAGGCGCAACCCGGAATTGATGTATAAATGCCGGATCCCGTCCAGCGCGCGCACCCGGCGCAGCACGTCGATCATCTCGCGCCCGTCGCATTGGTAGTTGGAACAGGGCGACGGCGTCAGACAACTCGCCCGCCGACAGACCCGGCAGCGTTCCGGATCGAGCACCCGGCTGCCCAAAAGGTTGCCGGCGGCGCCGCCGATGTCGGAAATGGTGCCGCGGAAATCGGCGCGCCGGCAGAGACGTTCGGCTTCGCGCACGATCGAATCGCCGCCGCGCGAAGTGACCCGCCGCCCCTGGTGCGACACCAGACCGCAAAAAGCGCAGCCGCCGGGACAACCGCGCACCGCGACAATCGAATGCCGCACCGTCTCCCACGCCGGAATCCGTCCCTTGTACTTCGGATGCGGCAGCCCGGTGAAAGGCAATTCATGAACCGCGTCGAGCTCGGCGCTCTCCAGCGGCTCCGGCGGCGGCTCGATCACCAGCAGCCGGTCGCCGTAACGCTGCGTCAAACCGCGCCCGGAACCGGGCGAAGAAACCGCTTCGACCATCCGGGTCGATTCGAGCAAAGCCTTGCGGTCGGCCTGGTGCGCTTCCCAGCCCGGAAGCTCCAGAAAATTGCCCGGGAGACGGTATTCGAGCGCGGCGTTTTTGCCCAGCAGCCGGGCGGTTCCCGGAATGCCGGCGAAATCCCCGCCGGCGACCAGCCGCCGCATCAGCTCGCGCACCGGCCGCTCCCCCTGGCCGTACATCAAGAGGTCGGCTTTGGAATCGACCAGCACGCTCGGACGCAGCTTGTCCTGCCAGTAATCGTAATGGGCGACCCGCCTCAGACTGGCCTCCAGCCCGCCGATCCATACCGGCGACCCCGGAAAGGCGCGGCGCGCCAATTGGGCGTAAACCACCAGCGCATGCGGCGGCCGCTTGCCGGTGGCGCCGTTTTCACTGTAAGCGTCGTCGCGGCGCAGCCGCCGCCCGGCGGTGTAGATGTTGACCATGCTGTCGAGGTTGCCGGAGGAAACCCCCACCGCCAGACGCGGAGTCCCCATCGCCTGCAGCGACGCGGGATCACTCCATTCCGGCTGGGCGATGATGCCGACCCGCAGTCCCAGACTTTGGATCAGCCGCCCGATCAGCGGCACGCCGAAACTCGGATGGTCGACATAGGCGTCGCCGGTAATCAGCAGCACGTCGAGCTCCTCCCACCCGAGCCGCAGCATTTCCTCGCGGGTGGTCGGCAGAAATTCCGCCGCGGAGGGCGGCGGCGGAACGGAAGGCTTCACTGCAGATTCAGCCGGGTGTTCACCAACCCGGAAGCCGAGAGCTGGTAGCGCATGAAAATATCCGTCCGCCCCGCCAGCGCCCGGGTGTCGACCCGGAAACACAGCGTGACATCCTGCCCGCCGAAATCGCGGACGGTCGCGTCGGAGGCGCTGAAGGCGCCGTTGCCGACCCGCAGCGCGATGCACGGATAGGAATTGCTGCCGATGACCAGCACGTAGTCGAAGATGCTCATCGCCCGGCCCGCGTCCGGGCGGATCGGCACCATGATGTAGGCGTAACTGCCCTCGGGATTGGGAAAGGTGTATTCGTCGAAATTCTGAATCGACGGACGGCTGTTTTCCCGCCACGGCTTCAACACTTCGCCGGAACGGCAGAAGACCGGCTCCGCCGCCATCACCGATCCGGCCGCAGCCAGGACCGCAAAAATCACCAGTTTACGCCACATGGTCGTCTCCAAGGCTTTTGAAATTACCCAATGTCATAATATAAACAGGATATTGCCAAAAGTCAAACCGGAGGCCCCCCTGTTATGTGATGAATGCCATGAATAGCCTCCCAAAGAGCAAAAGAAGCATCTTTTGAGATATTAATCATATTAATCATGAAAAATTTGTGATGTTTTTTATGAATCACATCATAAATGCTCTTGACTTTTCGGCAAAAATGTTTATAATTAATAACGGAGATTCATCACATGAACGCGGAAACGACATTGACTTTGACCGAATGCGCCGACCGGCCGCTCTACGTGCAATTGCACGACCGGCTGCTGGAGCAGATCAAGCTCGGCGTCTACAAAGAGGGCGAAGCGCTCCCCGGCATCAAGCATCTGGCGGCGGCCAGCGGGGTCAGCGTGATCACCGTCGAGGCGGCGCTGAAACGGCTGATCGCCTCCGGAATCTGTTACCGCCGTCCCAAGAAGGGGACTTTCGTGGTGCCGCGCTCGACCCGTCCCGGCGTCCGCGCCGCCGGCGGCAACGTCCGCCAGGCGATGGTGGTTTATTCGCCGTGCGCCGTCGACGCCGACCGGATGCTCGCCGAATTCAACTACGGCATTCACGCCCAGGCCCGCGAGGCCGGAGTGGATCTGCTGCATATTTCGGGCGACCTCAACGACAACCTGGCGTCGCTGACCGACAACCCCGGACTGGAGGTTCGCGGCGTCATGATCCTTTACGCCGCCCACCTCGAAGCGGTGGCGCAGGTGGCGGCGCGCCATCCCGACATGCGGTTCGTGCTGCTCAACTATCAGTTCGAGGGCTTCAGCGGAACGCCCGACAACCTGTACGGGGTTTTTTCCGACGAATTCGGCGGCGGGTACGCCATGACCGATTACCTGCTGAAGCGCGGCTGCCGCAAGATCGCCGTGCTGTCCAGCCAGTCGGCCGGCAACTGCAACTACCCGATGCGCATCGCCGGCTACCGCATGGCGCTGGAGAACTTCGGACTGCGCTACGATCCGAAGCTGGTGGCCGACGTTCACAACGAGGGGCTGAGCCATCTGCGCCAGGCCGGGCGCGAGGGCGTGATTCAAATCCTCGGATACGATCTCCCCGACGCGATTTTCGGCCTCAACGACCTCCTGACCGCCGGCGCGATCGAGTACCTGCGGCAGGAGCGCCCCGAACTCAATATCGCAATGGCCGGATTCGACCATTACGACCCGGAGGTCAGCATGAGCTACAACTTCCCCACCATGGCGGTCGATACCGAGGGCCTGGGCCGGATGGCGGTCCGCATCCTCTGCTCCGAAGAGATGCCGGTCAAGTCCTTCCGGCTCGCCGCCACCCTGATCCAACGCTGAACGCAAAACCGAAACCACGGAGGTAGACGAATGTACGGGAAAAAATTATTCACCCTTATCGAGCTATTGGTTGTCATCGCAATCATAGCAATCCTGGCTTCGATGCTGCTGCCGGCGCTGTCCAAGGCGCGGGCGGCGGCGCAGTCGGCCAAGTGCCTGGGGGGCATGCGCCAGCTCGGGCTCTCCTGCCTGATGTACGCCAACGACAACGGCGATTTCTTCCCCAACTCCTGGGATCCGGACACCGGGGTCAACTGGCCGGTGACGCTGCTGCCTTACCTCGGGCTGGAGCGGAAGTGGTGGGATCCGGCCTATTACCGGCCGCTCCTGGTGTGCCCGACCGACGCCACCGGGGAGTGTTCGTGGGGGGGCGGCAACGGCCTGGCCGGCAAGACCAGCTACTGCGGCAATTATACGGTGATGGGATTTCAGAGCGCCACTCCGGGACGCAACATCGGTTCGCTGAAGCAGTCGTTGGTGCTGCTGGGCGAGGTATTTCACGACAACGCGACCATGATCGGCTCCTATTACTGCACCAAATACGCCGGCGACTACATTTCCGAATGGGACAATCCGACCTCGCCCTATTACCATCAGACCGGCAACAACTGGGTCTACACCGACGGCCACGCCGAAAAGATGAAATTCCCGGACACCCGTTGGGAGGAGTGACCGATGCGCATCTTCATCAGCACCGTCATCGCCGCCGCGGCCCTGAGCGCCGCCGCCGCCGAAGTCCGGGTCGAACCGGTCCGGGCCAAGCTGCTCCACGTCGGCTGGGACATGGCCAATCCGGCCAAGCTCCGCGATCACTACCGGGAAATGGAGGCCGCGATGCCCTTCGACGGGGTGATCATCCCCATGACCAACGCCGACGGCTGGGGCGCGTCGCTGTACATCTGGACGGCGGGGCGCTGGGAGGAGGAGATCTTCGACCGGGCGGTGGCCGACCTCCAAAGTTGTGAATTCACCCGCTTCACCGACAATTTCGCGATGGCCTGGGTGTCGCCGGGGCCGGTGGCCTGGGACGACGACGCGGCGTGGGCGGACATCGCCTCCAAGTTCGGCATTCTTGCCCGGGCCGCCAGGGACGCCGGGCTCAAAGGCCTCTGTTTCGATCCGGAGCCCTACATGCAGTTCAACTGGGGCTATGACCCGGATTCGGGCCTGAGCGAAACAGAGGCCGTCGCGCTGGCGCGGCGGCGGGGCCGCGAAATCATGGCGGCGCTGGCTTCCGAATACCCCGGCATGACCCTGATTTCGTTTTGGATGTACTCGCTGCCGGCGGCGCGGGCCGACCTCGAATCGGCGCTTCAGGACGGTCATTGGGGCCTCTACGGCTCCTTTCTCAACGGCATGTGGGACGCGGCGCCGCCGGAGATGAAGATCGCCGACCTCAATGAAAGCGGCTACAACATGAGCAACACCGCCGGGGTCCAGCACAACTACCTGCGCGTCAAGCGCGGCGGCTTCCCGCAGCAGGACCCGGCCAACCTCGAACGCTACCGCCGCCAGATCAGTTCCGGCTTCGGCTTCTACCTCGATCCTTACGTCGACTGCCGCCCCGGCTGGATCAGGCACGACGGCACCCAGCTGGCGACGCTGCTGCGCAATATGAGCACGCTTTTGTCGGCCTCCGACGACTACGTGTGGTTTTACAGCGAAACCGGGTGTTTCTTCGGCTCCGAATCGGATGAGGCCCTCTGGGAAAACCAACTGCCCGGCCTGACCCGGGCGCTGGCGCTGGCGCGCCGTCCCGCCGATTTCGTGCCGGAACTGCGCCGGGCCGCGGCGGACGGCAAGCTTGCCAACCTGGTTGCCAATCCCGATTTTCGCGCCGATCCGGAGTTGCGGCGCGACCGGGCGACCCGCAGCGACTGGGTTTTGCTCGACGAATTTCCCGGCTACGATTTCTGGTTTGAAACCGCGGCCGGGACGGCGGAATTGGCAGAGACCGGCGGCCGCCGGGAGGGCCGGGCGATCCGCCTCGGCGGGCAGATCATGGCGCTGAACGTGCCGGTCGCGGCCGTTCCGGGAAGCACCTACTGCCTCGAAGCCTGGTACAAGGCGGTCGGTCCGGTCCAGATGGCCGCCTCGGTCGGCATGGTCACGCCCTCCGGCGAGTGGGTGGTGATGGACTGTCCGATGACGACCGGCGAAACCGACGCCGACGGCTTCACCTGCCTGAACCTGATTCTGGGACCGGTGCCGGAAACGGCGGAACACCTGGTCATGGTGCTGGTCGTCCGGCCCGGCGGCGAAGGCGCCGCGATGCTGGTCGACGACATCGCGGTTTATCGAATGGACGACCTGTTATGAAACACCTCCTCCTGATTCTGCTGCTGGCCGCCTGCTGCGCCGCCGGCGCGACCGGAATCGAGCCGGCGCGGGCCAAACTGCTGCACGTCGGCTGGGACATGACCAACGACGTCGAGCTGCGCGACCACCACCGGGAGATGGAGGCAGCGATGCCCTTCGACGGGGTGATCATGGCGTTGTGCGACTCCAACGGCTGGGGCGCGTCGCTGTACCCCTGGGGGCCGGGCCGCTGGCCGGAGGATGTATTCGACCGGGCGGTGGACAATCTCCGGAGCTGCCGCTTCGAAAAATTCACCGACAATTTCGTGCTGACCTGGGTGTCGCCGGGGCCGGTGGCGTGGGATGACGAGGCGGCGTGGGACGACATCGCCTTCAAGTTCGGCGTCCTGGCCCGCGCCGTCAAGGCGGCGGGGCTCAAGGGCATTTGCTTCGACCCGGAGCCTTACGAACAATTCCAGTGGTCCTTCGACCCCGCGGCGGGGTTGAGTTTCGACGACGCCAAAGCGCTGGCGCGGCGGCGCGGATACGAAATCATGGAGGCGGTGAAGGCGGAATATCCCGATATGGATTTTCTCACCTTCTATATGTTTTCGCTGCCGGCGGCCCGGTCGGACGACGGCAACCTGGCCAGCGACTTCTGGGGCCTCTACCCCTATTTTCTGAACGGGTTGTGGGAGGCGGCGCCGGAGGAAATGCGCTTGCACGATCTCTCGGAAACCGGTTATGTCCACCGCGACGGCGTCGGCGCGTTGAGCTGCTACAGCACGATCAAGCGCGGCATGAGTCCGCTGCTCGAACCGGCGCTGCGCGACAAGTACCTGCGGCAGATCAACGCCGGCTTCGGCTTCTTCCTCGACTATTACGGCAAGGGCTGGATCCGTTACGACGATTCGGCGACCCGGGCGGTGCGGCGCGACCTGGAGGTCCTGCTGGCCGCCGCCGACCGCTATGTCTGGTGCTACGGCGAAATGGGGCGCTGGTTCGAGCGGAGCGACACGGCCAACGGCTGGGAAAAGCTGCTTCCCGGAGTCACCCGGGCGGTGCGTCTGGCGCGGGATCCGTCGGAGGTGCTGGCCGAGTTCGAGGCTGGGCGAAAAGCGGGCGAGTGGCCCGACCGTTCGGGCAATCCGGGTTTCGCGGACGCGTCGCGGCCGTTCAAGGGCTTCGACGTGACCGATCCGGGGGCGGTCGACCGGGTGCGGATCGAGCCGGGCGGCGGGCGGAACGGCGGCAATGCCTTGGTGTATGCCGGCGGCAGCGTGACGACCGCGCACGGCGTCCCGGTGGCGCCGGGCGAAAGCATCTACTTCGAGGCGTGGAGCAAATGCCGGGACGCCGGAACCGGCATCAGCATCCGCTGGCACGGCGAATCGATCTGGACCGGCATCGAGAGCTTCGGCACGCACGATGAAACGCCGGACGCGGAGGGGTGGCGCAGGATTTCCGGGATTCTCCGGGTGCCGGACGGGGCGCGGACGGCGGTGTTTTTTCTGAGCCACCGCGGGCGGGGCGAAGCGGCCGAGTCGCGGATCGCCGATTTCGGAGTATGGCGCCTCGACGACGTGATGGACTGAAACCGTCAGGCGCGGAGCGGAATCCGGATCCGGAAGATGCTTCCCGCGCCGACCCGGCTCTCGACCTCGGCCCGGCCGCCGTGCCATTGCGCGATGTGCCTGACGATCGGCAGCCCGAGCCCGGCGCCGCGCGCCGCGGTGCGGTCGACGCGGTAAAAACGGTCGAAAATATGCTCAAGATGCTCCGGCGCGATGCCTTTGCCGTCATCCTCCACTTCGATCACCGCGTCGCCGCGGTCGCGGCGGAGCCGGAGAATGATCCGGGCCGAAGGCCCCGCGTACTTGACCGCGTTGTCGATGTAATTGCACACCGCCTGTTCGAGATAAGCCAGATCGCCCCGGATCGGCAGCTCGCCCTCCGCGATGTCGACCTCCAGCGACTGCCCCGGCTCCAGGCGCGTGTACGCCCACTCCTCGGCGCCATAAACCACATCGCCGGCGTCGAAATCGAGGAAATTGTCGCGCGGCAGCAGCGCTTTTTCTTCCAGGTTGCTGAGGGCGATGATGCTCCGGACCAGCATCGACAGCCGTTCGGTATGGCGCTCGATGATCCTGAGAAAACGCGCCGCCTCCCCGGAATCGAGGCACGCGCCGTCCAAAAGCGTTTCGGCCGCTCCCTGAAGCGCGGTCAGCGGAGTCCGCAATTCGTGGGAAAGATTGCCCAGAAATTCCCGGCGGGCGTGCTCCAGCCGGGTCAATCGGGTGACGTCGGTGACGACCAGCAGGATGCCCGCCACCCGGACCGTGCCGGAATCGATCATCGCGCCGTAAAGGCGCAGATGCTGCTGCCCGTGGGCGCCGTCGCGGATCAGTTCGATTTCGCCGGTTCCGCTTTCGGGCAGCCGCATCGTGAATTCATGAATCCGCGCATCGGGCTCCAGTTCCCGGAACAAGTGTCCCACCGCATCCTCCGGCCAGTCGAAAATCCTCCGCGCTTCCCGGTTGCAGTCGCGAATCCGTCCGTCCTGCGCCAGCAGCATGATCCCTTCGGAAAGAGCTTCGAAAATCACGTCGCGTTCGAGCTTGCGCTGCAGCCGCTCCTGGTAATGATTCCGGAGCTGTTCGGCCAGCGACGCCAGCGGAGTCGCCAGCCGGCCGACCTCCCCGGAAGACGCGGAGGCGATCGCCGCGTCCATTTCGCCGTCGGCGATGCGCTCGGCGGTCTGACGCAGGCGGCGCAGCGGCAAAACCACCTTCCACCCGACATAGCCGGTGAAGACCAGCACCACCACCAGCGACGCCAGCGAAATCAGCATCAGGTTGACCCTGGTCCGCATGACCGCCTGCGCAAAATCGTCGATGTCCTGGGCGGCGCGCACCACATACCGCTGCCCGCCGATATCCAGCGGCACCGCGTACAGCAGCGTCAGCCGGTTGGCGGAGCTGAGCCGGGTGGCGGAGGCCGCCTGGCCGGAGGCCTGCGCTGCGACGACCTCGGGCCGATCGCCGAGTATATCGGCCGGGTGGCGGAAGCTGCCGGAATCGGCCAGCACCCGGCCGTCCGGGTAAACGACGGTCAGCCGGCGGAAGTTGCCGAGGCTTTCCTCCAGGTCGCACAGGTCTTCCAGCGCTTCCTGATTGCCGGCCAGAATGTGTCTATAGATCGTCGGCAGCAGAAAACGCACGTTGTGATCGAGGCCGAGGGAAATTTCCTGCAGCGAACGCTCCTGGTCGCGCAAGGTCAAATGCCAAACCGAAAGGATACCGGCAACGGCGACAAGCCACAACAGAACGGCGAAAACGTTGAGCCACCCCGGATTGAATCGCCGGCTCTTCATCGGACGCTCACCCCCCCTGGAAACGGTACCCGACGCCGCGCACGGTTTCGATCATCGGGCCGGCCGCCCCGAGCTTGCGGCGCAACGCCACCATCTGGACGTCGATCGAACGCTCGGTGACCGGGTAATCATCGCCCTTGACCGCGTTGACGATCTGATTGCGGGTGAACACCCAGCCGGGATGCGTCGCCAGATAATAGAGAATTTCGAACTCCGAAAAGGTCAGGGCAATATTTTCGCCGTCCACCTCGCACGACCGCCGGCCGCGGTTCATGACCAGGATTCCGTGTTTGAGCATCCCCGGCACCGCGGACGCGATGCCGGGGGCGGGGGTGTAACGGCGCAGGACCGTGTGGAGCCTGGCCATCAACACCTTGGGGCTGAATGGCTTGGTGACGTAGTCGTCGGCGCCGAGCTCCAGCCCGGCGACGATGTCGGATTCCTCGCTCCTGGCGGTCAGGATGATGACCGGGACATGGGCGGTGACCGGATCGGTCTTGAGCTGGCGGCACACCGACAGACCGTCGAGGCCGGGCAGCATCAGGTCGAGCAGCACCAGATCGGGCCGGAATCCCGGAGCTTCGCGCAGGCACTCTTCGCCGCAGGAGCACACCAGCAGCTCGGAAAACCCGTCCTTCCTGAGATTATAGCTGAGAAGCTCCTGGATCGACTCCTCGTCCTCGACGATCAAAATCCGTTCCCTGCCCATCTTCAAGCCCCTTGTTGCGATCTACAACTAATATACCGCGGGGATGCCGATATTTCCAGGAATTTTTATTAGAATCCGATTAATTCTTGAGTCCATTTCAATGGACTCTCCTTACAGCAGCGCCCGCTCCCGGCACCAGGCGAGCGACTCGACCAGCCCGGCTTCGGTACTCTTTTCCGGCGCGTAGCCCAGCTCCCGTTCGGCCTTGCCGATGTCCAGACACATGTGGCAGAAAAGAAATTCCAGGCCGAAATGCATCGTGATATCCGGATAGAGGCGGCACAGCTCTTCCGGCCGGGCATGGCGGATTTCCGAACGGCTGCCCAGGAATTCCATCGCCGTCTCCAGGTATCGGCCCAGCGTGACCGCCCGCTTGCAGGAGATGATGTAGATCTGGCCGCGCACCTGTTCCGGATGGTCCAACCCGAGCACGAAACTCCGCGCCAGGTCCAGGTTGTACCCCGATTGGACCAGGATCTCTTCGCACGGCGCGATGGTCACCGGACGCGAATCGCGGAGCAGACGGAAAAATTCGATGTCGCGGCCGCCCCACAATTCCAGCGGCACCCGGCCCGGCCCGATGATGTTGGTCGGGCGGAAGATGGTGATCGGAAACCCTTTGTCGCGGTATTGATCGAGCGCGTAGCCGTCGCGGATCGACTGGTAGTGAAAATTGACGGCCGTTTCCTCGCGCCACGGATGGTTTTCGTCGGCCGGGAAATAACGCAGCGGCACGAAGGTGCCGGTGGAGCTGCAGAAAAATACATTTTCCGCCATCGGGAAATATTTCATGTACAGATCGACGCACGCGTGGCTCGGCACCGAGTCGATCACCGCGTCGGGACGGATTTTCGCCGCCAGCGCGGCGAGAAACTCCGGATCGTTCTTGTCCCCGAAGCACATTTCCACCCCGGTCAGGTCGACCGTTTCGAGAGTATTCCCGCCGCGGCTGGCCCCGTAAACCCGGTGGCCGGCGTCGACCGCCAGCCGGGCAATGCGCCCGCCGATTTCGCCGGTCGCTCCGAACACAAGTACCTTTCTCGCCACCGTCAGCCTCCTCTTTCGCCGTTTAATGCAATCCGCCGTAGCAATATTCGCCCTTGGGGAAAATCGCCGGCACCACCACCAGCAGCATCGCGGCAAAAACGATCGCCACCGAATAAAACAGGAACAAACTCTGGTAGTGGCAGAAGGTCACCCCGCCGACGCTCCAGCTCGGCGCCAGAATCCCCGACCCCAAAATCAACGCCCCGAGCAGCCGGGACAGCCCGGACCCGGAATAATAGAAGGTGCCGCAGAAAGCCAGCGCCATCGCCTTGTTGCCCGGCGTCGCCAGAGCCATCATTTCGGTGGTCGACGCCACGTTGGCCGCCGCGAAGGTGAAGCTGTAGATCAGCACCAGAAAGGTGATCGCCAGATAGGCGAAGCCCGGCGAAAAACCCTTGCCGATCGTGAAGATCAGAATGTTGACCAAGGCGTAGGAAAAGTGGATGGCGAGCAGCGTCCTGCGAATGCCGAAACGGCGGATGATCCGGCTGGCGGTCAGCGAGCCCAGCAGCATTCCGACCAGCGTCACCGAGGAAATCATCACCACGATGTTGTCCGGCGCCCGCCAGTACTGCTTGAGGTAGATGGTGACCAGGGGAATGGTGCCGTAGGCCGCCAGATTGAGCACGAACAAATAGACCGAGTACCCCGTCAGCGGCTTATTGGCCAGGGCCGTCGCCAGGCCGGTACGGAAGTCGAAACGCGCCTTCTCCGCCGACGGAAAAACCGGAATGCGCGAAATAAAGTAAATCCGCCCCGCGAAAATCACCGCCCCCAGGGCCAGCACCAGCTGCAATTGCCACAACGGCGGCTCCTTGCCGAGCGTCAACCCGATCAGAAAGATGAAGAGCGCCGCCGACAATTGCCACAGGAAACGCATCTTGCCGAGATAGCCGCTGCGCCGCTGCGGGGTCAGGAAGCTGTCCAGCATCGGAAACCACCCCGCGACGTAACCGGTGTTGCACCAGGCGAAAACCATCAGCATCGAAATCATCACCCACGCCGCCGCGCCGCCGAAAAAGGGCGCCGCCGCAACCAGCAAATAGGCCAGGAACGCGAAGGAGGCCGCCCGGATGATCAGCCCCTGGTTGCCGAACTTGCCGGCCAGCCAGGCCATCGGCAGCACGAACAGCCCGTTCATCAGCGGCATCAGCGAAGTTGTGGCCATCGCGAACATGTCGCCCGCGCCGAGCATCCCGGCATAGATGATGATCACCGCGCTGTCGGTCAGCGTGACGTCGCCCATCGCGCCGGTACAGGCGGACAGGATCGAGTCGCGTTCGGCATTTTTCCGCCGCTGGGGGGTGGCTTCGACCACCTGCTTGTATTCGAACATGGCCGTAAAGTTTTTTGAGGTTGTCCAATAAGATAATCCGCCGCTCGAAATATGCAAGCGGCGAAGTGGCAAATTCCCCGCGAAAGGCGTATAGTACCACACCATGAAAATCACCCCGTATCCGACCCTGGAAGCCATGTACCGGGCGGCGGCCCTGGAGCTCGGCCGCGCCTTCGCCCCCCGGCAGGGAGGCCGCGTCGCGCTCTCCGGCGGCGCCACCCCGCTCGGCTGGTTCGATTACCTGGCGCGGCACTGGACGCCGCCGGGAAACGGCCCGGCCGAGTTTTACTGGGTCGACGAACGGCTGGTCGACGCCTCTTCGCCGGACAGCAACTTCGGCAACGCCCGGCGGCGCTGGCTCGGCGAACTGGCCCGCCGCAATAACCAGGTCCGGCTCCATCCGCTGGACCCGGCACACCTCGGCGACTATCCGGACGGCATCGAATTCGACCAGGTATGGCTCGGAATCGGCCCCGACGGCCACACCGCTTCCTGGTTTCCGGGGCGGGACGATTACCGGAATTCCGGGCCGGTGACCGAAGTCGCGCCGCCGGAGACGGCCGGGCCGAAGCTGCCGCGCCTGACCCTGACCCTGGCCCCGGTGGCGGCGGCGCGGCGGATCAACCTCATGTTCACCGGCGCCGCCAAACTCGACCTGGCGCGGCGGTCGCTGGAGGCCGAACGGCCGGACCCGGCGCTGCCTTTGTCGGCGCTGCTCCCGGTCCGGGACAGGATACGGGTTTTTTATTCCGCGCCGAAGAAGTAACGCACCAGGTGGAAAAAGAGCGGCGCCGCGAAACACAGCGAATCGATCCGGTCGAGAATGCCGCCGTGGCCGGCCAGCGCGGTGCCGTAATCCTTGACCTTGCAGTCGCGCTTGATCGCCGACATGGTGACGTCGCCGGCGAAACCGGCCAGCGCCACCGCCAGCGAAATCGCCGCCGCCTGGAACCAGGTGAAGGGCGTCACCAGAGACAGCAGCGTCCCGACCGCGGTCGCCGACAGCACTCCGCCGACGAAGCCCTCCACCGTCTTGTTGGGGCTGACCGAGGGCAGGATTTTGCGGCGGCCCAGGCTTTTGCCCCAGCAGTACTGCAGCACGTCCGAGAGCTCCACCACCGTGACCAGAAAGAACAGCAGCCGGGCGTTGACCAATCCGGTCGCGCCGGGGAAATCGAGGGGAATGCGCAGCAGCATCGGCGCGTGGCTGATGCAATAGACGCAGGCCATCAGGCCCCACTGGATCTTGGCGGCGCGTTCGAGGAAATTTTCGCAGTCCCCGGCGATGACGCTGCGGGTCGGGATGAACATGAACACATACACCGGAATCAGAATCGCGAACAGCCCGTACCAGTTGCAGTACACCAGCAGATATTGCAGCGGCAGAATCACCCAGAAGCACCACACCAGCGTCCGGTGGTCGGCGCGCCGCAAAGGAACGATCGCCAGGAATTCGCGCAGCGCGAAGAAGCTGGTGAAGAGAAACAGCAGCACCGAACCCACCCCGCCGGTGGCGACCGCAATCGCGAAAACCGCGCACATCAGCCACCACGACCGGACCCTGGCGTTGAAATTTTCCGCCAGCTTGAAGGCCTCCGGCGAACGGTTCCGCCGCGCCTTGAGTCCTTGCCCGAACAGGGAACCGAGCACCAGCAGTCCCAGCACCACGCCGAGCAGAATCAGCAGATCCCGGTCGGCGGCGACGGCATCGAAACGGGCGCGGCAGTAATCAACGATCTTCTCCATGGCTCCTCCCGGTTTGGATCAGGGTATTGCGGCAGCGTTCGAGGAAATCGCCGCGCGATTCGCCCGGCGCCAGAGTCAGCGCCGGACCGAAGGTGACCCGGCCGACGCTCGGCGCGGGCAGAAATTCCCCCTTGGGCAGCGCGCGGTAGAACCCGGAGAGCGCCACCGGAATGAAACGGGTGGCCGGCCGCATTTCGGCCAGGAGGTACAAGCCGCCCTTGAAGGCCTCCGGCTCCTCCTGTTCGTGGCGGCTGCCTTCGGGAAAGATCAGGACCGAATCGCCGGCGTCGAGCCGGGCGGTCACCGCGTCGAAGGCTTCGCGGCTCCGCACCGGGTGTTTCCGGTCGAGCAAAATCGCGCGCAGCGCCCGGACCGCGATGAAGCGGCGAAGTCGGGTGGCCCCCCAGTAATCCAGCGCCGCCACCGGCCGGATGCGACGCCGGATGCGACGCCGGAAAATGCTCAGGATCACCAGCAGATCCAAATGGCTGGTGTGGTTGGCGAAATAAACGACGCCGGGCCGGAGATACTCGTCGTTGACGCTGCCGGCGACCACGCCGACGGCGAAGCGGGTCAGGGCGATCAGCAGCCGTTCGATCATCGTTTTTCGAGCTCGCGGTACGCGGCGGAGAGGCGGTTGACCACCGTGACCAGCGATCCCAGGCCGATGAGGGCGAGCGCGCCCAGCAGGACGGCTTCCCGGCCCCGGGCCAAGCCGTCGAGGGCGGCGGCGAGGATCAGCGCGAGGGTCAGCAGCGCCATGCGGTGCTGTTTGGCCATCGGTCCGAGGAACCGCTGGGTGGCGCCGGCCGAACCGGCCAGCACCCTGGCGTAAGCGGTCAGGATGGCCAGGATGGCCGCGGTGAAGCCGGCGGCCGGGCCCCATTCGCCGCCGGCGGCGAAGCCGGCCCCGATCAGCAGCAGAGCGTCGGAGATCCGGTCGGGAAAATCGTTGAAGAGTTCGCCGGAAGCGGATTTCATGCCGCCTTCGATGGCGACCATGCCGTCGAAGAGGTTGCAGAGCAGCCGCAGCTGGATGCCGGCGATGCCGCCGAGGCACAGAAGGAGGCCGGCCGGCCCGCCGTGGGGCATTCTGAGCGCCCCCATCGCCAGCGCGCCGCCGAGCGCGAAAAAACACCCGGCGACCGAAATATGGTTGGGCCGGATTCCGCGCCGGGTCAGCCGGGCGGCGATGGCGTGCGCCCAGCGGGTATTCCGGCTTTTGATTTCGCGGCGGATCATGGAAACAATATACGTCGCATTTTTCATTTTACAATTGGGTGATTCCGGTATACCTTATAGAATATGTCAATCACAGGAGTCATTATGAATTACGATCTCGGGACGGCGCTGACGGCGGGGGCGACCAGGGTAATGATGCTGGGCGCGGGGGCATTGGGCAAGGAAGTGGTGATTGCGCTGCAGCGGCTCGGGGTCGAAGTGATCGCGGTCGACCGTTATTCCAACGCTCCCGGAATGCAGGTCGCGCACCGCTCGCACGTCGTCAACATGCTGGACGGCGCCGCTTTGCGGCGGGTCATCCAGCTGGAAAAGCCCGATTACATCGTTCCCGAGGTCGAAGCGATCGCGACGCCGACGTTGCTGGAGATGGAAAAAGAGGGGTGGCGGATTGTTCCGACGGCGCGGGCGGCGTGGCTGACCATGAATCGCGAAGGCATCCGCCGGCTGGCGGCCGAGGAGCTGAAGCTGCCGACGTCGCCCTACCGTTTCGCGGCGACGCGCGAAGAATTCGAGCGGGCGGTGGCGGAGATCGGCTGTCCGTGCGTGGTCAAGCCGATCATGAGTTCGTCCGGTCACGGCCAGAGCGTGCTGCGCGATCCGGCGAAGAGCGCGGTGAGCTGGGAAATTGCGCAATCGGGCGGCCGCGCCGGCGCCGGCAAGGTGATTGTGGAGGGGTTTGTCGACTTCGATTTCGAG
>JAVBSD010000381.1:0-3961 GCA_031547325.1 Victivallaceae bacterium
GATGGACTGCATCGAATGCGGCTCCTGCGCCTACGTTTGCCCGGCCAACCGCCCCCTGGTTCAGCACATGCGCCGCGCCAAGGCCGAAATCCGCCGGCTGGCCGCCAATCAGCAGAAGGGAAAGTAAGTCGTGAGCGAAACGGACAATATCCGCCTGCCGGAAGGCAGCGAGCTGGTCATCAGTTCGTCGCCGCATATTCATTCGGGACGCAGCGTGCGTTCGGTGATGCTCAAGGTCGTCGCCGCGCTGCTGCCGGCGGCCGCCGCCGGGGTGTGGTGGTTCGGCCTCGACGCGCTGCGGGTGCTGCTGCTGTCGATGGCCTTCGCGGTATTCGCCGAGGCGGTGTGGTGCCGGATCGCCCGGAAGCCGGTCAGCATCGGCGACTGTTCGGCGCTGCTGTCCGGTCTCCTGCTCGGCATGAATCTGCCGCCGTGGTCGCCGTGGTGGGTGTGCCTGATCGGCGCGGTGATCGCGATGTGGCTCGGCAAACAGGTCTTCGGCGGCCTCGGGCACAACCTCTTCAACCCGGTGCTGGTCGCGCGGGTGGCGCTGCTGATCGCGCTGCCGGCGATCATGACCCCCTGGAAGACGCCGCGCCAGGTTGAATGGGCGCCCGGACACTTTCAAATCGACGCCGCCGCAACCGCGACCCCGCTGGACGCGCTGGCCACCGCGACCCCGCTCGGCGAGGTCAAGCTGCTGGCCGGCACGCCGGAAGCGAACTCCGGCTGGAGCGATTTCACCGGCTCCGGCACCTACCTCCAGTACGCGATCGGCAACAAGGGCGGCTGCGTCGGCGAAACCTCCGGCGTGGCGCTGGCCATCGGCGGGCTCATGCTGCTGGCCTGGGGCATCATCAAATGGCAGATTCCGGTATTTTTCATCTGCACGGTCATGGCGGTGACCGGAATGGTCAACTTTTTCGCGCCGGGGCTGACGCCGCCGGCGCCGTTCCACCTGCTGACCGGCGGACTGCTGCTGGGGGCGATTTTCATGGCCACCGACACGGTGACTTCGCCGATCACCGGCGGCGGGCGGATCTTCTTCGGCATCGGCTGCGGCGTCATCACCGCGGTGATCCGCGTCTGGGGCAATTACCCCGAAGGCATCAGCTTCGCGATCCTGCTGATGAACGCGGCGACGCCGCTGCTCGACCGGGCCTGCCGCTGGCGGCCCTTCGGCTACACCCGGCGCCGGGCGGTCAAAGCGGAGGCGAAATAATGGCGCTCAACCTGACCAAACGTTCGGATTTGTTCACCTTGTCGCTGTCGCTGGCCTGCTTCTGCGCCGTCGCGGCCGCGCTGCTGGCCTGGGTTTCGGCCGGAACCCAAGGCCCGATCGAGGAAGCCAAGGCGCGCCGCGCCAGCCAGGCGATGGCCAAGGTCCTGCCTCCCGGCATCGCCAACAACCCGAGCCAGTGCCGGGTCACGGTCGAAGAAGTGACCTTTTCCGGGGCCTTCGACGCCGGCGGCCGGCTGAGCGGCGTCGCCGGCAGCTGCGCGGTCAACTCCGGTTATTCCGGCAAGATCGAGCTCCTGGTCGGGCTGACCCCGGACGGCGCGGTGCGCGACGTCGCGGCGGAGCGCTCCGCGGTGCTGGTGACCGAACACACGGAGACCCCCGGCTTGGGCAGCGTGGTCGCCGACCGCAAAAGCCCGAAAACCCCGGGCACCCTCTTCGACCCGCCCGAAGCGATGCCGCCCAATCCCTACCTCGACCAGTACGCCGGCAAACGCGCCGATCCCGGTTCGCCGGAGTGGCGGATCGCCAAGGACGGCGGCGAATTTGAATTCCGCACCGGCGCAACGGTCACCAGCCGCGCCGTCACTACGGCGGTCGGCCATATCACCGCCGTCTACGGCCGCAACCGCGACGCGATCCAATCGGATCTGCGAAAGCGCAACGAAAGCAAACCGCAATGACCCGCTGGCAGGATTTCATCAAGGGGCTCTGGAAGGAAAATCCGGTGCTGGTGCTGTTGCTCGGCACCTGCCCGACCCTGGCGGTCACCTCCAACGCCGTCAACGGCCTCGGCATGGGGCTGGCGACCACCTTCGTGCTGGTCGGCTCCAACGGCGTGGTGTCGCTGATCAAAAACCTGGTGCCGCAAAAGGTGCGCATCCCGATCTACATCGTGGTCATCGCCACCTTTGTCACCATCGTCGACAAGCTGATGCAGGCCTACGCGCCGGAAGCGCTCTACAGTGCGCTGGGCATCTTCATCGCGCTGATCGTGGTCAACTGCATCGTGCTCGGCCGCGCCGAAGCCTTCGCCTCCAAAAACTCCTTCGGGCGGTCGCTCCTCGACGGCCTCGGCATGGGCCTCGGCTTCACCCTGGTGCTGGCGGTGCTCGGCGGAGTCCGCGAATTCTTCTGCTCCGGCTCGCTCTTCGAGGTCAAGCTGATCCCCGGCTGGGACACCGAATTCCTGTTGATGACCTCGGCACCCGGCGCCTTCATCCTGGTCGGGTTGATGCTGGCGCTGATGAATTACCTCAACCGCCGCCGCGCCCTCAAAAAAGGCGAGTTGTACATCCCGCCCGCCGGCCTCGACTGCCGCCATTGCAGCCTGTGCAACCTCGAAGAAATCAAGGAAGAGCCCAAACACCAGAACAACTTCTGATTTCCGCGCTTCCCGCAGGATACCCGGTCTGGAAAAATATCCGTTTTTTTCCATGCCGGGTATTGACTTTTTTTCGCACTTGATCTATAATAGTATAGACAACTTAGTTGTTCAGTCAATCCAAGGTTATTTTATGAATGACGACCGGAAATACATGCAGGTTCACGATTACCTGCTGGAATTGATTCGCGCGCCGGAGACGCCCGGCGGCGGCAAGCTGCCGTCGGAGGCGGCGTTGGCGGCGCGTTTCGCGATCAGCCGCGGCACGGTGCAGCGGGCGATCAGCGAACTGACCCGCGAGGGGCTGCTTCACCGCCGCCGCGGTTCGGGGACCTACATCGCCCGGCGCGAATCCCCGTCCGGACGGCTGATCGGCCTGGTCACGCCGCATATGTGCGATCTGGACAATGTCTACCATCGGGCGATGGCGGCCGCGGAAGAGGTCTTCCGCCAGGCGGGTTACGGCGTCTTCAGTTGCAGCACGCCGAATGAGCGCGAAGCCAAAATGGTCATCGCCAACGCCGACGGCATCCTCTACTGCCCGGTGGAGGGCGAAAACTCGGACACCCGCAACAACGATTTCGCCCGCGCCGTCCTGACCGGCGGCAAGGCGATGGTCCTGGTCGACAAGAGCTGGCCGGGCGAACTGGCGAGCCGTTTCCCCTGCGTCGGCAGCTCCAACGAAAAAGCCGCCTACGACCTGGTTTCGTATCTGCTCAAACGCGGTCTCCGCCGCATCGCCATGATCCACACCCGCACCACCTCCGGCGAAGCCCGCCTCGCCGGCTACCGCCGGGCGCTGGCGCAATACGGCATCGAGCCGGCCGAGGAATACGTCTGGTGCGCCGAAGAGCCGCGCCTGCGCGACGCCGGAAGCCAGGCGGCCAATCTCCTGGCCGCGCTGGCCCGGCCGCCCGAGGTGATCTTCTGCGTCAACGACGACGTCGCCTTCAACGTCATCCGCAAGCTGCGCCAGCGCCGGGTGCGGATCCCCGAGGAGATCGGCGTGGTCGGCTTCGACAACAACTCCTTCAGCGAGATGATCGATCCGCCGCTCTCCACCGTCTGCCAAAACGCCGCCGAAATCGGCGCCGTCGCCGCCCGCATGCTGCTCGAAAAACTCGCCAACCCCAATCTCGAATGCCAATCGCGGGAAATTGATTGCAAAATCGTCATCCGCGAATCGCTGGTCTTTCCCCAAACCGTTGAAATCGCAGGATAAACCGAACCAAAGGAGGCCCCAAATGCCGTCGAAACGAAAAAAATTCACACTAATCGAACTCCTGGTCGTGATCGCCATCATCGCAATTCTCGCCAGCATGTTGCTGCCGGCCTTG
>JAVBSD010000057.1:0-6170 GCA_031547325.1 Victivallaceae bacterium
GCGGCCGGTCAGCATCATGGTCAGCTCGGAGCCGAGGCGCTCGGCCGCCAGTTGGGCGGTCAGCGGCGCCAGCGCCTCCATCGCCGCCAGGGTGTCGCCGGCGATTTCGAAGCCGAGGCGCGCCGCGAAGCGCGCCGCCCGCAGCATCCGCAAATAATCTTCGCGGAAACGCACTTCGGGGTCGCCTAGGGTGCGCAGAATTCCGGCGTGGAAGTCGGCGACGCCGCCGACGTAGTCGAGGACGGCTTCGCGTTCCGGATCGTAGAGCAGAGCGTTGACGGTGAAATCGCGCCGGGCGACGTCGTCGGCGAAGTTGTCGGTGTAGATCACCTGTTCGGGGTGGCGGCCGTCGAGGTAGTTGCGTTCCAGCCGCGCGGTGGCGAGTTCGAAGGAATGTCCGCCGCATTCGATCAGCAGCACGCCGAAGGCGGCTCCGACCAGCTTGTGCTGCGGGAACACCTTCGCCGCCTGTTCCGGCCGGGCGGTGGTGACGAGGTCGATGTCCTTGGGAGCGCGTCCGGCCAATCGATCGCGGACCGCGCCGCCGACCAGGGCCGCGTCGAAGCCGGCCGCGCGCAGCCGCGCCGCCGCAACGAATGGGGCGGCCGACACCGGATCCTCCGGCCATGAAAGGTGAATCGTCTTCATGCCGGTAACATACCCCGCGCGGCGTCAAAAATCAAGCAAATCCCAGGCAAAAAGCGGGCCGCCGGTGCGGCCTGCTCCTTAAGGGCGGCGGGCGGGTTGAACGACCAAGGCGGTTGTATGCTTCGGTCATCCGGTTGACCGGCGGACGCTGTCGGGCTCCGCCCGGTCGCCGGACGACCGGGCTCTACTGGGACCCGTCCCAGCCCCTCTTGGGGTAAATAGCTCACTGTCGTAAAGATGCGGCCCTACCACGGGCAACGGCCTTGCCGGCATTGGGTTGACGATTGCCACGCGGACGGGCGCAGATTTACGGGTTGAGCGCGCACCTGGCGCCATGCGGGGGCTGGGGCTATGCCCCAGTAGAGGCACGCCGGCCCGGCGTGCCGCAGCCCGACAGCGCCGGCAGAGGGAGCCGAGCTGCCCTTGCATACAACGGCGTATCGGGGCTCCATCCGCCCGCCACCCTTAAAGAGCAGGCCGCACCGGCGGCCCGCAATCGGCGGCGGCATCGCTTGACAAACCGGCCTTGGGAGAGTACCTTTAGCGATCATGACACACGTAATCATCTTTTTCGCAATCGCGGCGGCCGTGGTGGTCGCGCTGGTCATCCTTCATTACCGGAAGCGTTCGCGCCGCCGGGAGGCGCTGATGCGGCGGCCGCTGCCGCCGGAGTGGCAACGCGACTTCGACCGGGTGGCGCTGACCGCAAGACTGCCGGAGGCGTTGCGGAAGGAACTGGAGGGCCGCACCCAGATCTTCCTCGATGAAAAATACTTCGAGGGCGCCGGCGGACTGGAGGTCACCGACGCGATGCGGGTCACCGTCGCCGCCCTGGCCTCGCTGCTGCTGCTCAACAAAAAATGCGACTGCTACCCCAAATTGCGCAGCGTCCTGATCTACCCCGACGCCTATGTCGCGCCGGACCGCAGCTACGCCGGCGGCGGCGCGGAGATCGTCGGCGAAGACACCCGCCTCGGAGAATCCTGGAACAACGGCACCGTGGTCCTGGCGTGGCGGGAGTCGCGCCTCGAAGCCCGCGACCCCAAATCGCGGCGCAATGTGGTGCTGCACGAATTCGCCCACCAGCTCGACGCGCTCGACGGCGTCGCCGACGGGATGCCGCCTCTGCCCGGGGGGATGCCGGTGCGCGAATGGCACGAAACGATGGAAAAAGTCTACCGCCAATTGTGCGACGAAGTCCATCACGCGGTCCACGAGGTCATCGACTGGTACGGCGCCACCAATCCGGCGGAGTTCTTCGCGGTGACCACCGAGAGCTTCTTCTGCGAACCGCTGCGCCTGCGCGACGCCCATCCCGAACTCTACAGCGAATTCGTCCGCTTCTACCGGCTCGTTCCCGCCGCCTGGCGCTAATTATACTGGAATTCGTTCCTAAACGTCAAAACGACCGGAAACGGAGTGTATCCTTCGGCGATAACATCGAAATAGGTCTCCGGGTCCTTGAACAATGATTGACAGCTCGTCGTCACGGAAATTTTCCGGTCGCCTTCGAAGGTGGCGACGCTCGAACACAAACCGACACGGATTTGGGCGGAAACTTTTGCGCCATGCCGGATATTGAAATTCCTGACCGGATCGTCTTTATGCGGTTCAAGCAGTTGCGACATCAATTCGAACAGCTCCGGGGCAGGGGACTCGATCGTGTCCAAACGCTTGCCGTTCAAAGCCATCAGGCGGTTGTTGCCGTCGAGGCAATACAGGTTGCCGTCGTAATACAGCCAGTCTTCGAAATCGGCGATGCCTTCCGGAGGCGTTTCCAGGGTCATTCCCTCGCTGCTTCCGTCTTCGCCGAGGCGGACGGCATGGATCGGCCTGGGGAGGGCGACCCGGCGCAGACGCGGCGGTTGATAGCTGATATACGGCGGCACCGAATCGCAGGACAGGAAAATCCAGAGCTCGCTCCCGGTACCGATGAAATTCACCGTCAACGGGTAATCATAGTAATGTTCTTCGGAACAGTAGGATGCGCCGTCGGGATCGGCGATACCGCAGCCGGCGAACCAGACCAGCAAGAGAAAAATCATCGAGCGTCGCATTTTCAACCCTCCTGCGCCAGCGCGGCGGCGATGACCGTTTTGACCGGGACCCCGGTTTGTTTCGCCAGTTCGCGGCAGACTTCGTATTCGGGATGGCGGCTGACCGTTCGTCCCCGGTAACGGCCGATTTTGACCGGCACTTCGCCGTAGGGCGTGGCGACGGCGGCGACTTCGCGTTCGAGCTGATGCCGGATCAGCCGGGTTTCGCGGACGCCGAAGGTGGTGGTGTGGCGGAAAAATACTTCGAGCAGCGCGTCGCGCTTTTCCGGCTCCGCCAGCGCGCACAACGTGATCCCCGGCCGCGATTTCTTCATCCCGATCGCCACCGTCCACGCGTCGAGCGCGCCGGCGGCGAAGAGCTCCTCCTGCGCCGCCGCGATCACCTCGCCGGTGCAATCGTCGAGGTTGCAGGCCAATTCGATCAGCTCCGCCGTCCCGGCTTCCCGGCCGCCGGCGCTGTCGTACAAAGTGGCGCGCAGCCAGTTGGGGACATGCTCCAGCTTCCGGTGGCCGAAGGCGTTGCCGGTCGCGGCCACGGTCGCGCTTGCGGGGAGGGGGGCTTGCGGCCACGCCCCGAGCAACGCCGCCGCGGTCGGAGTCAAGAGTTCGCTCGCCTCCGGCCCCGGCTGAACCCGGAGGTTGAATTGCCGGATCAGCTCCAGCGTCGCCGGCGCCGGGATCGGGTAGACCCCGTGGGCGCATTCGAAAATTCCGCTCCCGGTGGCCAGCGTCGCAGTCGCGACGGCGTCGACCTTCAGCCACTCCAAGCCGAGACAGGCCCCGACGATGTCGACGATCGAATCGGTCGCCCCGACTTCGTGGAAATGCACCTCCTCCGGCGCCACGCCGTGCACCCCGGCCTCGGCGGCGGCCAGCGCCGCGAACACCTCAAGGCTCAACGCTTTGGCGCGGCCGGGGAGGGCGCCCGTTTCGAGCATGGCGCGGATGTCGCGCCAGGCGGCGCCGTGACGGTGAAACGATTCATGGTGATGGTGGTCGTGATCGTGACATTCGACCTTGAGCCGGAGGCCTTGAATTCCGTGCGACGCCGCGGCGCCGGCATGCAGATGGAAGTGGTCGAGCGGCAGCTTGCCGAGCTCGGATTCCAGGTATTCCACCGGGACGCCGAGCGCGATCAGAGAGCCCAGGATCATGTCGCCGGACGCGCCGCCGGTGCCGTCGAATCGCAGGATACGCATGATGTCAGTCGGCCGCCGGTTCGCGGCGTTCGAAGCGCGGCCGGGCTTCCGGCAGGTCGCGGTTCGGTTTCAGTTTATAACGGTTTTCGCCGAGCAGCAGCGTGACCTGGCGCAGGAAATCCCTGGACGCGGTGACCCGGAAGGCGGTTTCGACGAAAGCGACCCGTTCGCCCGCCCCGGTTCCGGTGGTGAGGCTCAGCACCAGCCGGGCGCCGCCCTCCTGGAAACGGCTGAGCAGATTCCGCAGCTCCACCATTTTGTCGCGTTCATTTTCCTTGAGGTAGACGATCACTTCATCGGTCAGCAGCTCCGGCACCTCGGCCATCGGAATGATCCGTTCGACAATGACCTTGGGAACCTCCTCCTCGTCGCGGCGGCCGACGGTGCCTTCGACCAGGACGCTCTGGCCGGGAAGCAGTTCGTCGATGCGGTCGCCGAGCTTCTCGATGGCGCGTTCGTAGATCATGCAGTCGATGTCGCTGTGGAGGTCTTCGAGCTGCATGATGTAATAAGGCCGTCCCGGCTTGTCCTTGTCCTCCGGCCTGGGCTTGCTGACCTTGCGGACCAGGCTGTTGATCAGTCCGGCGACGCGCACCGGCTTGCGGTCGTGGAAGTCGCTCTTGTGGCGCAGCTTGTCGGTGGCGTAGATCTCGATCATTTTGGCGTGCGCCCCCAGCGGATGCCCGGAAACGTAGAAGCCCAGCAGTTCTTTTTCGCTCTTGAGGATTTCATCGAGGTCGAATTCCGGGATGTCCGGGACCGGGATCGAACAGACGTCCCGGCGGTCGGAATCGTCGAGCAGGTCGAAAAGCGAGCCCTGGCCGTTCTTCCGGTCGCGCGCCTGGCCCAGGGCGAAGCTCATGGTCGGCTCCGCGATCGCCAGGATCTGCGAACGCCGCAGCCCCAGGGCGTCGAAGGCCCCCGCGCGGGCCAGATGCTCGATCATCCGCGAATTCAGCGCCTCGCCGCAGCGCTCGCAGAAGTCGGTGAAGTCGCGGAAACGGCCGCCTTCGGTACGGGCGTCGATGATCTTCTGCGCCGCGCCTTCGCCGACGCCCTTGATCGCGCCGAGCCCGAAACGGATCGAATTGCCGGAGACGCCGAACTGAATCCGGCTGGAATTGACGTCCGGCGGCAGCACCGGAATCTGCATTTCCTTGCAGGCGTTGATCAGGAAGGAGATTTGTTCGGCGTTGGACAGTTCGCTGGTGAGCACCGCGGCCATGAACTCGACCGGATAATTGGCCTTGAGGTAGGCGGTCTGGTAGGAAACCATCGCGTAGGCGGCCGAGTGCGACTTGTTGAAGCCGTAGCCGGCGAACAATTCGATCTTGTTCCAGATGGTTTCGGCCTTGGCGGCGGGAATGTTCTGGAATTTGGCGCAGCCGGCGACGAACTTGGCTTTCTGCTCGTCGAGCACCTCTTTTTTCTTTTTGCCGATCGCCCGGCGCAGAATGTCGGCGCCGCCGAGGCTGAAGCCGGCCAGGGCCTGGACCACCTGCATGATCTGCTCCTGGTAGAGCATGATGCCGTAGGTTTCCTTGAGGTATTTTTCCATCAGCGGATGGTCGTAAATGACCTCCTCGTAACCGCGCTTGCGGCGGACGAATTCGGGAATGAACTGCATCGGGCCCGGACGGTAGATCGCCAGCAACGCGATGATGTGTTCGAGGGTGTCGACGCCGAACTGGCGGCACAGGTTCTGCATGCCGCCGGATTCCAATTGGAAGACCGCGATGGTGTCGCCGCGGCGCAGCAGGTTGTAGGTCGGCTGGTCGTCCAGCGGCAGCGCGCTCATGTTGATTTTGACGCCGCGGCTCTGCTCGATCAGGTCGACGGCGCGCTTGATGGTGGTGATGGTGCGCAGGCCGAGAAAGTCCATTTTAAGCAGGCCGAGCTCCTCGCAGTGCGGCGCGGGGAACTCGGTGATGACTTCGCTCTGGGCGCCACGGGCCAGCGGCACCAGGTTGTCGAGGCGCTGGTCGCCGATGATCACGCCGGCGGCGTGGATGCCGAGCTGGCGGTTGGTGCCTTCGAGGACGAAGGCGTAGTCGAAAATCTCCTTGACCCACGCCTCGGTTTCGTGAAGTTTTTTCAACTCCGCCGACTGCTCCAGCGCCAGCGCCAGGGTCATTTTGGGATCGTTGGGAATCAGCTTGGTGATCTTGTCGCTTTCGGCGAAGGTGCGGTCGAGCACCCGCGCGACGTCCTTGATGACCGCCTTGGCCTTCATCTGCCCATAGGTGCAGATCTGAGCGACGCTGTC
>JAVBSD010000214.1:0-9505 GCA_031547325.1 Victivallaceae bacterium
CGTCGTCGACGCGTCCACCGGAGAAATCGAAACGGACAGGACGTCCTCGGAAACGGTGGATTCCCTCGACGACCTGGCGGACAGGCTGAAAGACATGCTCAACGAAATGGGCTTGGGCCGCGAAGTCAAACAGTACGGAAGATCGGCCGTTCTCGTTCCGATCGTCAAAGTCGCGAACGCACCCGGGTATCTGGGTGAAAATTTCAATGTGTATCTTGAGGCGTCCCTGCTCGACAATGACGTCAGGCTCCACAATCTTCAGTCCGTCGCCCGGATTCTGACCAAGAATAAAATCGACAATCTGTACGAAGTCGAACCGGCGATGTTCGTCCGGATCGGCGGACTGCTGCGGGTCGACTATCTGATTCAGGCGACGATCAATCGCTTTTCGTACAATGTGAAACGGGAATATATCAAGGCTTCGAAGCGTACCGTCATTCGCGTCATCGGCAATATCGAAGGCAATATCCGCATCATTTCCGCGCAGACCGGAGAAGTCGCGGCCAGCATTCCCTTTCGCGAAAAAGCCGACTTCGACGACCTGGACAGCGACGAAACCGAAGACTGGGACAATGAGGACTACGGCCAATACATGATTGAAAAGGTCTTGCCGGCCATCAGCGAAAAAATTATTCCAAAAGTCCGGCAGCAAGGGCGCGACCAGTGAGGCGTCCGAAACATCTCTTCTTGCTCGGCGGAGCGACCGCCGCCATGCTGGGGGGCGGTTGTTCGACCCTCGAGAATTCGCACCGTCAAAAGGCGCCGATGCTGGAGGAATTCCACGCCGGTCAGAATCAGCAGGTCATGAGCCGAATCGACCGAAAATTGCCCCCCGGCGACCAACTGTCCCTTAGCGAGAAATACCACTCCGCCATCGGCACCGGCGACGAGGTCATGTGGCGCCTGGAGGCCGGCGCGATGAACTTCCATGTCCAGCGCTACGCGGAGAGCATCGGACAGCTCAGGCGGGCGGAAGAGCTGATCGCCGAATATGACGAAAGGGCGCTGGCCAGCCTGCGGGATATTTCCTCGGAAAGCGCGGTGATGATGACCAATCTGGCCGCGCTCCCCTATCGGGGATTCTGCCGCGACCGGATCGCGCTTTCGATCTATAAATCGCTGGCCTATCTCGGGACCGGCAACGAAGCGGCGTTCCGGGCGCAGCTGCGCCGTCTGCGCGACGAACAAAAAAAAGTCCAGGAGGACTACGAGGAGTTTTTTAACGCGGAAGAGGACGCGGTAAAAGCCGCGAAAACCAACAATCCCGAGGCCGCCCAACAAGTCGAAACGGAAAACCCGGCGGAAACCATCGCCGACAATCCCCAAAACAGTGAATTCAACGCCGGGCTGGCCGAGGTGCGGCAAGTCGCCAACCGGGGCTACGGCGGCTTTTTGAATCCCGCGGCAATCTTTCTGTCCGGCCTGGGTTCCATTCGGGACAACAACTTCGAAAATGCCCGAATCGATTTTCAACGCCTCTATGAAGCAAGGCCGGAAAGTCCGCTGTTCCGGCGGTATTATGTCACCGTGCTCGAGGAAACCGGGCGCGACGTCCCCGAAGAACTGGCCGCGGTCGAAGCTTTTGATTTCCCGTTGAACAGGGATTGCGTGTATGTCCTTTTCGCCAACGGCCGGAGCGCGGCGTTCAAGCAAATCGCCGTATACTTCCCCGCCATGGCGGCGTGGCCGATGTGCGAATTTTATCCGGCGCCCTATACTTCGCTCCGGGTGACCGCCGGCGGCCAAACCCGCCAGACCGAGCTCCTCGCGGACATGGACGGCATCCTCGCCCAGGAATTCAATGAACGGCTGCCGGGAATGATCACCCGAATCGTCCTGAGCACCGCCATCAAAGAAGCGGCGAAATACACGGCGACCTACGCCGTCGCGCGCGAAAACGTCCTTGCGGGAGCCGGAGTTTACCTCGGTTCGGCCATTTACACCGCGGCGGTGAATACCGCCGACACCCGGAGCTGGGAACTGCTGCCCAAGGAATTCCAGCTGACCCAATGCCCGATGCCGGAGGATCGCCGGATCGTCATTGATTTCGGCGCGGACGACCTCAACCCCAAGACCGTTGAACTGCCGGGGGAATGCGGTTCCGCAATCGTGCTGGTGAGCGCACCGAGCGATCGAAATGTGACCTGCCACCTATTCCCCCTGGAATGAAAACAACGAGGACCATGGAGATGAAGCATTATTTATTATCGGTATTGAGCGGCGTTCTGCTGCTTGCCGGAGCGGGCTGCCAAAACACGGTCAATTCGGTCGAAAACTCCGATAAGACCATGACGCCCAATATCATCAACGATACAAGATTCGTTACGGACGGCTTTTTGCGCGACCGCCTGAAGCTCACCGGAGTCAACGTCTCGGAGACGCCCGACGGCCTGATGCGCGTCCAATTGACCGCCGTGAATGTCCGCACGGGAGTATTCGCCCAAATGTGGAGCGGCATGACCGGCGAAAACCCCTACCGGATCCATTATAAATTTTCATGGCTGGATCTGAACGGGATGGCGGTTGACTCCGTCATGTCCACGTGGAAGGAAATTACGGTCATCCCCGGCGAAACCGTTCACATCCAGTCGGTCGCCCCGCTGAAAAATTGCAAGGATTTTTTGATTAACCTGAAAGAAGCAAACTGAGGAGGCTTCGTCCCATGAACAAAAGCATGCTGATGCTGCGGGGAGGCGCGGCGCTGGCCGTGGCGATGTTCGGCTGTGTTTCAAACACCGAGCGCTTCGATCCCACCGACACGACTTCCGACGCGGCAGGAGTCCGTTCGTTGTTGACGGTTTCCGCGTCCGAGTGTTTCGAAGCGGCCAGAGCCGCCGCCGAGGACGCCATGACCAGCCCGGCGTACACCTATTTCCTGGAACAGTATCAGCGGGAAAACAACGGACGCCTACCGCTGATGCAAGTCAGCGGCTACCTGAGAAACGACACCAACGATCCGGATTTGAACGTGGCCGAGATCACCGATGTGCTGACCAAGGCCCTGCGGGATTCCGGCAAGGTGCGAATCACCCTGGCGACCGGACGCGACGCCAGGGGGACCTTCGCCGACGCCCGCGACTTGAAGCGCGACAAAAATTTCAACCAGGACACCGTCGCCCGGGAAGGCACGCTGAACGCTCCGAGCCTGAGTCTGGAGGGCTCCATCATCTCCAACACCGTCCGGGACGGAAGCACCTCCGTCAAGGTAACCTCCTTCAACTTGAAAATCGCCGACATCGTGACCGGAGAAGAGATCTGGTCGTACAACAAGCCGCTGGGGTTCAAAAGATCGCAGTCTCTTTTCGGCTTGTGACGGCTTCAGGGGACGCCGCGGATAAACAGATACAAAATATCGATTTATAATTCAATCAGCAAAACAACGGGGGCAATCGGGCCGATGAAAAATGTAATTCCTCTTATTGTCGCGGTCGTACTGGGCTTCGTCGCCGTGTACGTGGTGAACAGAACGATCTCCAAACAGAATGAAACTTCGGAAAAGTTCGTCGACGTGGTCGCCGCCTCCAGAACCCTGGCGGCCAACGAAACCCTGACCGAGGCGTTCATCCACCCCCGTTCCGTTCCGCTTTCCTCGCTGCCCAAGCAGCATATCAAATGGGAAAGCAGAAACATGGTCGTCGGCCAGAAGGTGCTGCACGCCATTCCCAAAAGCGATTACGTACTGCTGTCCGACGTCGGCATGACGCGGAGTATCGGCAATGTCATCGGGGACGGAGAATGGGGCACGCTGGTGACCTTTTCCGATTCGTCACTGGTGAAAATGCTCCAGCCCGGGGATGAAATCGTCATTGTGGGCGCGTTCGATATCACCCAGACGGTGAAACGCGACAAAGACGTCGACGCCGCGCCGGAAGTCATTCGCAAACGGGTCACTTCGGTCGTGTTTCCCAGGGTCAGGATTCTCGACATCACCTCCACCGGCGGCGTGCTGCTGTCGCTCCCTCCCCAGCAGGCGATCGCCCTGACCGCGATTCAAATGAACGCCGAGCTTTATCCGCTGCTGAGAAAAACCAATGACACCAAAGCCTTGAACCGCAAGGACGGAGGCATTTTCGAAGACTCGGCCATCGCACGGATGATCGACGGCCTGACGGCGATCGACATTCCGTCCGTGCCGACCGAAGTAAAGGAGTAACGAGCATGAGAAGGTTATTTTTCGTATTGCTGTTGAGCCTGGCGGCGCCGGTCGCGTTCGGGGCGGAACAGGAGAAATTCAGTATTGCGGTCGAGGGCGTCAAATTGATCGATTTGCCGTTCGAACTGGAAAGCTATCGCGTAAGCGCCAAGGATAAAATTTCCGTCGAGGAGGTTTCCAAGCGCCAGTTGCGGGTAACCGGAAAAGCCGCGGGCGAATGCAACTTGTCCGTTTCCGGCGGGGGGATCACCAAAGAATACAGCATTACGGTGACGGGAAACCTGGGAAATATTCTGAAACGTCTGCGAAACGACCTCGACGGATTGCCCGAGCTGGATTTCAGCGTCAACCAGGATTATATCGTCATCCGGGGAACAGTGAGCAATCCGGCGAACTGGGAATTGCTGCAGAAGGTGCTGCCGCTTTATAAGGAGCATGTGCATAATTTCGCCGAATTCCGCCCTTCGGCGGAAACGGTGCTCAACTTGAAAAAAATGCTTTCGGAGGCCGGTTTCTCCTTCTGCCAGGAGGGGGAAGCCCCGGAGATCGGGCAACTGTCATTGCGGCTGTCGCGCGACGCGGTGGTCCTTTCCGGCGAAATGTACAGCCAGGCGTCGGTGAATCAGATCCTTCAGATTCTCGCGACTCAAACCTGGCTGTCCACGGACGGCAAGCCCGCCGCGGACAAAGGACAAATTCAGGGCATCATCAATCTGACGGTCATCGAAACGGTTTTGCAGGTCGACATCGTCTATGTCGGCGTCACCGATTCGGAGTCCCGGAACATCGGCACCAATTCGGTTCCGACCGCCAGCGTCGATTTCGGGGCCATCTATGACCTGATCGCGGGCAAAAGCAACAACCCGACCGCCCAATTCGGCGGCAATATGGATGCGACGGTCCGCTTCCTCGCCGTCAACGGCATCTCCCGCAGCTACAACGCCGGGCATGTCAGCTTCGCCAACAACGACCCCGAGGGCGGCACCCTCCACACCGGCGGCACCGTCTACGTCAAGGTCAGCGGCATCGACAACGGAAGCCTCCAGAATATCGAATACGGGTTGAAAATCAAGGTGACGGGCGGACTCGTCTCCCCCAGCAAAACCAAGCTCACGCTCGATCTCAGCAACTCCTCGCTCCTGGGCGCCAGCGAAGACTCCTACACCCTCGCCGAAGATACCACCAAGCAAACCGTGTACTGCGACTTGAACAAAACCATCGTGGTGGCGGGCTCCAAAAAAATCACCCAGGACACCCGGAAATCCGGACTGCCGGTGCTGCGGAACACTCCCGTGCTGAAGTGGTTCGTTTCAGAGGACGCCGATTCGTCCAACGAAACGCACCTGCTGATCCTCGCCTGTCCGCGGCTGGTGAAATACAACCCCGACGTCCAGATCGACATCCCGCTGGAGATGGAAACCGCGCCGACCTACTCCGAAGCGACCCGCGACAACAACGAGCGGATCGAAGAAGAAAAGCGTTACCGCGGCTGGTTGAGCTGGCTCAATTGGTTCAGTTGGTAAAACAAGAGGACAGCCCGGGATGCGGAAACTGATTATCGAAACGGCGGGACAGACGCCGGCAACCGTGAAGGAAATTCCCGATCACGACGTCGTGCTGATCGCCGGACGCCATTCCGAATGCGACATCGTGCTCGCCGGAAACGGCGTTTCCCGCAAACACGCCCGGCTGTTTTCCGTCAACGGAGCATGGTTCGCGGAAGATATCGGAAGTTCGGCCGGCACCAGGGTCGACGGCAAAACCATTTCCGAAATAACGCCATTCGACCACGAAAACATCATCGGCGTCGCCGGCTGGACGATTCGGCTGGACCGGAATGCCGGCCTCCCGGCGGAACCGGAAAAAAAACCGGCACCCGAACCCGCCGCGCCCCGGATCAATAATTTCATCGATGAATTCAAGAACGCGTCGGTGCTCTACGAAAAAGATATCATGGACCTGAAGCGCAAGATCCATGAAGACGTCCTTGAAAAGCTCAATCTTTCGGAAGACGCGCTCAAGGACATCGCCAATGACGAAATGCTCCAGAAAGTGGAACGCTGTCTGGATCAGGTCTTGCGGGAACGGCGGCACGAAATCCCGCGGCACATTCCGCTGGACCTGTTCCGCCAGGCGCTGCTGGATGAACTGATCGGCTTCGGGCCCATCACGCCGCTCTTGCGCTCGCCGAGAATTTCCGAAATCATGATCAACGGTCCGGACACGATCTTTGTGGAAAGCGCGGGCCGGTTGTATGAGAGCGGCGTCAGATTTTTCAACAATCAGCATCTGCTGTCGATTATTCAAAGAATCGTCGAACCGCTCGGCCGCCATGTCGACGACGCCAGCCCCATGGTCGACGCCCGGCTGCCGGACGGCTCCCGGGTCAACGCGGTCATTCCCCCCCTTGCCCTGCGCGGGGCCTCCGTGACCATTCGGAAATTCGCGGATAAAACCTTGACCACAGACGACTTGATCAATTTCGGCAGCATGACCGGCGAAATGGCTCTTTTTCTGGAGGAGGCGGTAAAAACCAGGCAGAATATTCTGGTTTCCGGAGGAACCGGTTCCGGTAAAACCACCCTCTTGAACGTACTGTCTTTGTTTATCCCGCAAGGGGAGCGCCTGGTGACGATCGAGGACTCCGCCGAATTGAAGCTGACCCACCGGAACCTGGTGGGCTTGGAGGCCCGTCCCGCCAATATCGAAGGCAAGGGGCGAATCACGATTCGCGATCTGGTGGTCAATACGCTGCGCATGCGGCCGGATCGAATCATCGTCGGCGAATGCCGCGGAGCCGAAGCGCTCGATATGCTGCAGGCGATGAACACGGGCCATGACGGTTCTTTGACCACCTGCCACGCCAACAATCCGCGCGATGCGCTGACCAGACTGGAAAATATGGTGATGATGGCCGGTTTCGACCTGCCCTCCAAAGCGATCCGGGAGCAAATCGCCTCCGCGGTCGATCTGGTGGTTCAGCAAACCCGCCTGGCCGACGGTTCCAGAAAGATCGTTCAAATTTCGGAAGTTTCCGGACGGGAAGGCGATGTGATTCTGCTACAGGATATTTTCACGTTCGAACAATCCGGCATCGACCAAACCGGCAAGGTCGTCGGGAAGCATTCGGCGACGGGCAACATCCCGCATTTTGTGGAAGAATTGCGGCGGAGCGGAAAGCTGCAACTGGATATGTCGGTTTTTGTGCCGCAAACCTAGGAATGGCGAAATGGGCATCATCAATCAAATTTTAATATTCTCCGCCACGGCATTAAGCTGCTACCTGGTCGCGGCCATCATCTACAAGACCGCCAACGAACGCCTCGAAAAACGCGGCGGCGGGTATGGCGATGCGCTCAAAAGATTTATTGCGCCCGGACAACTGCTGCAGCGGCGTATCACCGCGGCTTTGTTTTCCGGCGCCGCGCCGCTGGTGATTCTGGTTGCCGCCGGGGTATTGAATCCGCTGATTTATGTCCCGTGCGCCTGCGCGGCCGGCACCCTGGGCTATATGTCTCCGGTCTGGTATTACCGCTGGAAAGCCCGCGCCCGCAAACTCGCGTTCGAAAATAAATTGCTCGATCTCGCCATGGGCCTGGCCAACGGGATGCGTTCCGGCCTGGCGTTGCCGCAGGCGCTGGAAGCGGTATCGAAACGAATGGCCGATCCCATGCAGGAAGAATTGGTCGTCGTGCTGCGGGAATACCGTCTGGGCCTGGAACTGCCGGAAGCCCTGGCGCGCCTGAACGAGCGAATGCCGTGCGAGGATCTGCACCTGCTTGTCACCACGATCCGCCTGACCACCAAATCGGGGGGCAGCCTGGTGGACGTCCTGGACAAGATGGTTGAAACCATCCGCGGCAGAACCGAATTCCAGGAACGGCTGAAAAACATGACGGCCCAGGGACGTTTCGAGGCCATCGCCATGTCCCTGGCGCCCGTAGTGGCGTTCATCGTTTTATATTTCATCGACCCGGAATTGATGGGGCCGATGCTGACCACCGGGCTGGGCTGGTGCGCCATCGGCGTCATCGCGCTTCTGGTCACGGCGGGCTTTTGGGTTATCAACAAAATCGTCACCGTGGAGGTATAGCGTGGATACGGGCAATTCCATATTTACCGATATCATTGTATTTATGATTGTATTTCTGCCGTACGTTTTTCTGCAGATGCTCGTCCATTCGTCCAAGCGGCAAAAGGAGAACACCGAATCCAAAAACCTGCCGGCGCTGTTTCAAAAAATTTATTGGGTGCTGGAAATGTTTCCCGCCGCCTTCGGCAAGCAGCTCGCGAATATGCAGCCCGTCCGAAGGGAAAAATTGCAAACCCGGCTGACTGTCGCCAATATCCGTCTCGTCCCGGAAACGGTTCTGGTCTCCGAACTGCTGCTGGGGGCGGCGGGCCTGCTGCTGCCGGCGCTGATCCTTCTCGCGGTGACTCCCCGCACCGGAGTCGTCGTCTTCGCGGCGCTGACCGGCGGTTTCGTCGGATTCATTTACCCATCCATGACGGTGGCGAGCGCCGCCGGCAAAAGACAGAATGACATTATGAAAAACCTGCCGTTCGCGATCGACCTGGTCGGGGCGGCCATGCGTTCGGGATTGGATTTCACCGCCGCCATTCGTTATTATGTTTCCACGGAGCAAAAAGCCAATCCCCTGGCCGTTGAATTCGGCGTGATGCTGCGCCAGCTGGAGCTGGGCAAGACGCGAATCGAAGCTCTTGAGGAGATGTCGGACCGGATCCGGACGGATGAATTCAAATCGTTCAGCGCCGCGGTGGCGCACGGCACCGAAGTAGGGGCTTCCATCGTCGAGACGATGAAAATTCAAGCCGAGGAAATGCGCCGGGCCAGGTTCAATCGCGCCGAACGCAAAGCGGCGCGCGCCCCTTCCCTGATGATTCTGCCGATTGCGCTGTTCATCATGCCGGCTGTTTTCATTGTGATCGGGACACCGGTTTTCCTAAAAATTCAAGCCAGCGGCCTGGGGACGTTGATAAAGTGAAATATCGCATCAGATTCATCGCGGGAGAACTGCAAAATCAAGTTTTCCCGATCGCCGGCAACACGCTCTCCATAGGGCGCTCGCGTGCCAACGAAGTACGGCTTTCCGCTCCCGACGTATCGGGACGGCATGTCATCCTCACCCTGACCGCCAACGGCATAACCCTCGACAATCTCAGCTCCCGTTCCACCAGGGTCGACGGAGCCGCCCTCGCCATCGGGGACCGCAAAAATTTATTCGCCGGCCAGGAGGTCGAACTGGGAGATCTGACCGGGTTCGTCCTGGAAGTCATTCATGAGGATCCGGACGAGCTCGGCACCGCCCTCCCCGGCGGCGCCCCGGCCGC
>JAVBSD010000071.1:0-2935 GCA_031547325.1 Victivallaceae bacterium
GATTGTCGCAAAATCGACAATTTCGCCGGCTGGAGTTTCCGGATCGCCCACAACCTGACGATGGAGCATTACCGGCGGCTGGCCCGGCTGCGCAAGATCGGCGAACCGACCGGCGACGGCGAGCTGCCGGACGAAGCGGCCGCCATCCCGGAGCCCGGGGGCGGAATGGATTCGGCGACGCAGCAGGAACGGTTGACGGAAGCGCTGAAGCAATTGGGCTCGAAACAACTGGAAGTATTCGAGCTGCGGCGGCAGGGGGTCGATTTCAAGGAAATCGCCCGGATCCAGGAGTGTCCGGTCAACACCGCGCTGGGGCGTATGCACAAGGCGGTGATGATCCTGAAAAAACATCTGGCAGGTGAATGACGATGAAAAACAAATGCGCAAAAATCCAGGCCGCGCTCCTGACCGGCCCCCCGGTCCCGGGCGACGCCGGCCACCTCGACGATTGCCCGAAGTGCCGCGAATTCGCCCGGACGCTCGCCATGGCGATGGCGCTGCCGGACGCGGCGGCGGATGTTCCGACCCCGGAACTGGCGCCGATTCTGGCGCAGTGCTGCAGCCGCCGCAAACGCCATCCCCTCCGGCGGCTGGTCCGCCACCCGCTGTGGATCGGCGCGGCCGCCGCGGCGCTGGCAGTGGGATTTTTCGCCGGGAACTGGCGTACCCCGCAGCAGCCGCAGCTGCAGATCTCCGTCGCGGAGCTGGCCCTCGACGACGAGTTGCTCGATGCGACGGTCTTGGAATTCACCTGGGATCGCGACACCGAAACGCTGCAACTGGCGGCGACCCGGACCCGGGAAGTATGGAGTGAATGGAATATATCGGCTTTCGACCCGATCAGTGAGGAGGATTATTTATGAAAAAGTTCCGTATGCTGTTGCCGGCGTTCCTGCTGGCGGCCACGACGGTTGCCGCCGAGGAAAAAATCGCCGAGCCGCCGCCGGAACCGCCGGCGTGGGAGACGCGCGCCGACGCCGACGACCCGGTCCGCGCCGAAATGCGCCAGCGCCGCTATGAAATCATGGTGCTGCTGCAAGCCTACCGCATTCTGCCCGACGAACTGAAGCCGGCGGTCAAAGCCGAGCTCCTGGAGCGCTTGCGCGACGATTATGCCGCCAACCGCCGCCGCCTGAAGCAGATGGTCGAGCGCATGGAGCAGGAGCTCGCGCGCCTGAAGCAGAAGCTGGCCGAACCCGAAGACGCCGAAACCGCGGCGGAAACGGAATTCGAACGTTTGCTCGTCCAGCCGATCGGCGGCATGGGCCCCGACGGCTGGCTGCCGCCCGGCGGACCGGGCGTCCGGCGCGGCGACGGCGAACGCCAGCAGCATACCGAAGGCGTCCGCGAAACCCGCGGCCCGCGCGAACGCTCCGGCCAGGCGCCCGAACCCCGGGATTGAGCCGGCTCAGTATTCGGTGCGGTCGATCAATTCCCGCTGAAAATCCGGCCCCAACGCCACAAAAAACTCGCTGAAACCATACTTCCGCACGCACAGCGTCCGGTATTCATCGGGATGCAGCCGCGCCCGTTCCAGGGTTTGCCGGTCGACCATGGTCAGCCCGAGATGAATGCCGCCCATGCCGAAAAAGGTCCGGATCAGCTGGCCCGCCGTCTCCGGAGCGAGCCGGCATCCGAGCTTGAGGTTGAGCCCGCCGCAGACGGTGCGCGCCAGCGGCAGCGCCGCCACGCTTTGCAGCACCGCCGTCGGCCCCGCCACATCCATGCCGTAGACCGGCGACTGGTTTTCGCTCAGCGGCTCGCCCGCCTTGCGCCCGTCCGGCAGCGCGCCGGTGGCGCGCCCCTGGTGAAGATGCTGTGACAGCGAATAAAAAGACCCCACCATGATGAACCCGGTCCGGCGGCCGGCTTCGTCCATGGCGTCGAGCAGCGTATCGCCCACCCGCCGCGCCAGAGCGTCGGGAGCCGCTTCGCCGTTGCCGAATTTGGGCGTATCGTGCAGCAGCCGCTGCCGGAACTCCTCGTGTCCGGCGAAATCGGCTTCGAGGATGGCGTTGAATTCGGCCAGGGTCAGGCGTTTTTCGCGGAAGACATATTGTTCGATGGCTCCCAGGCTGTCGGCGATCGAGGCGATGCCGGAGAACATGTGATGCTGCCAGCGGTAGGCCGCCGCGCCCCCCTGCCGGATGTCGGTCGCGTTCCGGCGGCATCCGGCAAACGCCAGCGAATCGACGGTGAAGCCGGGCCGGTCGGAGTAGAGCGCGTCGACCCCGGCGGCGTAAGCGAGCAGCTCCGCCAGCGCCCGGTCGTAAAAATACCCCAGGATGGCGTCGACCGAAGCCGCCTCCGGATGGGCGAGCAATTCTTCGCGGAACCAGCCGACCGGATGGTTGAAGCGGTCGATCCGGCACATGAGGTTGTAGAGGCGCCCCGGCAGATCGACCCGGTTGCAGGCGGTGAAGGCGTAACCGTGGGCCTCGGCGGGCGGAATTCCCTTGGCAATCAAAGTGTTGACGATGACCGCGTCGTTGAAGCAGTTCGGCGCCGCCGCCGGCAACGCCGCCGCCCGCCCGGCCAGCGTCCAGACCGCCTCCGGCTGCTCCGGGTCGAGCCGGAAATTCAAGGTCGGCTGCGGCAATTCGATCCGTTCCGCCGCGTCGACCAGCAGGGTCGACAGCAAATTGTATTCGGAACGCCCCTCCGCCGAACGGCCGCCGAGGGTGATGTACTGCTTGCTGGCGTGGCACGGCGTCGGCTTGGGCCGGTACTCGTCGGTGGCGGTCCCCGCCAGCAGGTTGCATTTGAGCATGAAATGCGCCAGCAGCTCGACCGCCTCGTCGCGCCCGCCGCCGACCCATTTGAGGAGATATTGGTCGAGCCGGCCGAAACAGAAATCGCGCGAACCGACGCAGGTGCTGAGCACCAGGTGCATCAGCGCGATGCTCTGGAGCGCCGAGAAGAAATCGCCGGCCGG